>NZ_JANQDJ010000021.1:0-19274 GCF_029891685.1 Umezakia ovalisporum Ak1311
CGCATACTTGTTAAACTATTATCCAAGGCATAAGCCAACCAACACTCAACATAAAGACGGCTGTTCAAAACTGGATAATCATTTTTTGGCAACGGTCTGAGGATGTCTTTGACAATCTTGGGAAATGAATTTATAATCATCATCAATTATTTTTTTCAATCCTTCGCCCAGAATTTACCATATTTTGGGCTATTTTTATCACCTCTTTCTTAACATTCAACACTTGTGGGAAGAATCAAAGACGAAAAGCACGGGTTAGATATGCTCGAAAGCACTTAAAAGTAAGTAGCATACGGAATCAAATTAAGAATTTTCACAGATGTAGCAGGAATTGCGTGACTTTTGGTCATGCAGGTCTAATAGTCTTTAAGATTGATATTTATTCTTTCTGGAATTCAACTTACGGGTGAAGTATTAATTATTGGGTTTAAGTATTAATAGTTGAAGTGAGGTAAAGTCTTCCACTTTTTGCATCTGGTAGCTTGAATTCGGTCTTGATCCTAAAAATTGAGTAATCATAGACACCTTAATAACTGACACAGGGGCAAAACTACCATCACCGCAAAAAACGTAATTTAATTTCAAAGAGCAGGTAGCTCAGGCAAAACAATATGAATAAGTATTCATTTTTATCTTCTCCTAACCACAACAATCATCGATACAATGTTGTGCGAAATAGCACTTTTCCTGCTAGCGAGCATGAGAATAAGGGCACTGGTGGATCTGTTTTAGGTGACGAGGACTTACGCTCTTGCGCTTTGAGTTCAGCTCGACAAGGAAATTATACTCAGGCGATCGCAGTACTAACCGAATTAATTCGTCGCCATCCGCAAAATTCTGTTGATTACAATAATCGGGGATTAATTTATTTTCACAGTGGTGAAATGCCAAAAGCTTTGGTCGATTACAACACAGCACTGGAATTGAATCCCAATTTAGTTAGCGCTTATAATAATCGAGCTAATTACCATGCAGCCTGTGAAGATTTTGCCGCAGCACTCGCTGACTACGACCAGGCCATTGATTTGAATCCTAGTTATGTCCAGGCTTGGATTAACAGAGGAATTACCTTGCGTGATTTAAAACAATACGAAGAGGCTATTGAGAATTTTGAAATAGCAATGCTTTTCGGTCAGTTAGAAGGTCACATTTGGGCAGAACGGGGCAGGACTTATCATCTTTGGGGTGATTGGAATTGTGCGATCGCTGATTATCGTCGCGCCCTCACTCAACTACCGACACTACATCACAAAAGAGATATGTCTGGTTATCGATTACGTTTACAAGTCGAAAATTGGTTAAACGAGCTGTTTTTCCCTGAAAAGTTTAATGATTAGTTCGATAGTGATATTTTCCGACTTGTGTCTACATCCTAGGTTTAGGTGAGAAAACTCCTCTAAGTAAGTTAGCTGGATGAAGCAAAAATCCCGCCCCTGTAGGGAAGCGGAGGGTGGGAGTGTCAATCTAATTCTTTCACTTGCTTGCCATCTTGATTGACAAAGACTACTGGAAGTTCATTAGGCTTAAATTTATACCCTTGCTGTTGTCTAATACTATGAGCTTGACGGGGATCGAAATTACGTTTAAATTCCATCTGCAAACTCTGGACACGTTCTTCCATCAGCTTGACTTCAGTGCGAACTTCTCGCAACCTGTCTTGCTGTCTCCAGTGATAAGGGAGCAATTGCACCAGGGCAGATACTGCTGCTGCGGATATCACCAAATTAACCGCTATCTTTGCCGTAGTTTCCAAGGCCATCACCTGGTAGGAACGTTGACGAAGATGCCGTTTTGGTCGAGGAACACTCCGGTGTTTTTGTATAGGTTGTAGCGGGGGTCTAGAAGGTTGACTCGCGTTCATTATGCTAAAAAAACCTTACTGATTTCATGGCAACATCATAGAAAGCCTACTGGTAGGGATTACAGCCTGATTCAGCTGTTATCTAACTTGATTTTTACCAAGTTGCTACACGTATATTGAAAGTTAAAAATTAAGGCAACTCACGTAAGTAGCTAGTATTCAAAAGCTTTTGGCATCCAGCCACTAATACCCAGTTTGCCCGATTATTATTCTTTTAAAACATTATGTCAATTCCCAGTTGTAGTTATATTTGTGAATAGCTTTCCCAAGTTGTACTGTGTCTCCAAAATTTAAACGTGTTCCATTATACTATATCAATCTGTTTATTCGCGATGTTGTAGTGTGTTAATTTCTGCCAACTTTCTTTGCTAGTAATATTTTTACAGAAACATCGGGATAAATTAAACACCAAATTTTCACCGAGCAATTACGCTTTTTAGTAAAAATTTAACTAGTGGTTGTACTTTATTTTGAGAATTTAGGATTATGGCAGCAAATTAATTTTTTGTATTATGAATACAACAACCAGGACTAGCCTGATTGTTGCTTGAGAGTGGGGTGATTTGCAATGTGCCCCACTTAACCGTCTCAGAACGTGGTGTTATTTATAAAGTTCCGTTGCTAAACGCCAAGCCAGAATTCCTGGAATCAGCGCTACAGCTAGAGCAATGTACACTTGAGTGTCTGATATAGGCACGTTCGTAACCCTCCTGAGCTTCAAATGAATATTGAACAGTTCGTTTACTACTTTTCACTGTTTTGCCAAAAATGTGGAATATCTTGTAACAAGATGCAACATAAGCAGTAATCAACTAGTAACCATTTGTTACTTTTAATTAAAAAAATTTATAAAACTATGGATTTTTATTTGGGGATCGATTTTGGAACATCCGGCGTTAGGGGTGTAGTGATTAATCATCAAGCTTGCACCCAAATAGAAGTCAAGTATCCTTGGGCCAATGAGGATGTTTCTGATTTAGCCACTGCTTGGGAGAAGGCTTTATTTACAGTGGTGAGACAAATACCAGAAAAATTGCGGCGAAAAATCCAGGCCATGGCCATTAATGGTACTTCATCCACAGTGTTGCTCAGTGATGCTGCTGGAAAGCCCGTAGATACACCTTTACTCTACAACGATGCACGAGGAGCAGTTGCCCTAGAGCAGTTAAGAAAAATTGCCCCCGTACATCATAATGTCTTGAGTGCTACTTCCAGCCTAGCCAAACTACTGTGGATGATGCAACAACCGACTTTTAGCAAAGCTAAATATTTTCTGCATCAAGCCGATTGGTTGGGATTTTTGCTGCATGGGCATTTAGGAATTAGCGATTATCACAACGCTTTAAAACTAGGCTATGACGTAGAACAGTTAAAATATCCAGAATGGTTGCAGAAACTGCAATTACCGATTCAGCTACCCACTGTTTTACCTCCTGGTACTCCCATAGGGAAACTGCGCCCAGAAATTGCTTCTGAGTTTAATTTCCCCGATAATTGCCTAGTGTGTGCGGGGACGACTGATAGTGTTGCCGCTTTCTTAGCAAGTGGGGCTAAATCACCAGGGGAAGCTGTGACATCTTTGGGTTCGACCTTGGTGGTAAAACTGTTAAGTAGTACCCGTGTAGAAGATGCACGATACGGAATTTACAGCCATCGCTTGGGTAACTTATGGTTAACTGGGGGTGCTTCTAATACTGGTGGAGCTGTACTCAAGCAATTTTTTAGTCAAACTGAATTAGAAAGGTTTAGTAGCGAGATTGATGCCACAAAAGCCAGTGAGTTAGATTATTATCCATTATTGCAGCCAGGCGATCGCTTTCCCGTTAATGATCCCCATTTACCGCCACGATTAACACCACGTCCTGATCATCCCGTGGAATTTTTGCATGGTTTATTAGAAAGTATTGCCCGCATTGAAGCAATTGGGTATGAATTATTACAGGAGATGGGGGCGGATAAATTAACTCGTGTTTACACGGCTGGGGGTGGTGCAGCAAATCCCACTTGGTCTGCTATTCGTGAGCGACATTTAAAGATAACTGTAATTTCCTCTGTGAATCGGGAAGCTGCTTATGGTACAGCGCTGTTAGCTATGAGAGGCTTAGGAAAATAAAATTAATTATGGATATAGTACCATGGACACTCTGGCAAAAGTAAGTATCTGGTATGGTCATGCGGTGATATTTTTAGCTAATGGCATGGCTATGTATCAAAGAGGATTTAGTTTTTATTGCTGGCAAAATGGGGTTTGGTTGGTGGATTATG
This sequence comes from Umezakia ovalisporum Ak1311, assembly GCF_029891685.1. Taxonomy (NCBI): domain Bacteria; kingdom Bacillati; phylum Cyanobacteriota; class Cyanophyceae; order Nostocales; family Nodulariaceae; genus Umezakia; species Umezakia ovalisporum. The sequence goes on from NZ_JANQDJ010000021.1 coordinate 4,127, forward strand.
CACCATCTCAGTATTTAAATCTGATTAATCTAGAAAAATTGTCTTAAAGTTGGACTTTTGGTAACTAAGCGCAGAGACCCAGAGAGCGCAGCAATAATTTAACAGGAGAAAAGTTTTTTTAACAAGATTTCACCTGTTATGTCCAGGTTTTGCTATGTTGAGACCCAGTTTCTGCAACAGCTAGATTTAGTCTCAAATAGCCAGTATCAAGTGTAACAAAAGTATTGTCGTAAATTGCTGTAATAACTATTTCTTACAAGTAGGGGTCAGTTTTTGTGAAAAAAAAGTTTTTAAAGATTGAAAAGCAGCACAAAACTTTTGATTATTACAAGTAAAACGAGTGAAGCTTCCAGCAAAATTGCGGTGATAATCTCTCTGGTAATCGCTATAAATATTATTAATTTTATTAAAAATTTCTTCAGTCAAACATAAATTTATTTCTGATTGCAACCAATCAGCCAATATTGATTTTGATTGTTCATTATCTATATTTTCATCAGCCGACAAATCAAAGAAAATATTATGGTCAATAACTACAGATAATTTATCTTCCCTTTGATGAATAGCAGCACTAGAGAATAGATTGGGCTTACCGTAATCAAGCCACCAAAAAGTTAACTTTTTTCCTGGAGTTTTTGCGGGTTTATCAAATTTAGCAACAAAACCTAATTTAGACCACATATTGTCTAATCCATAATCACGGCTACAGGTTAAGCCAATGCCACTATACTGTTGAGTAATTTTCATGAGGTAATCAACAAGTTTTTTTGTCAATCTCTTACCCCGATGTGATGGTTCAATACACAGATGAATGATGCTGACCCGATCAAAGGAAGACGAAGCTCGATATAGTAGATAACCAATAAAGCCTGCTTGAGAATCAAGTGCTATAATTACCTGGCGACGAGCAGCATGATCGCGAAAAGAACCTTTTGAGAAAAATCCCAAAGTTGCTTTGTTAGCATCACCAAGTGCTATGACGCTTTCCAAATACGGGGATTTATCGTCAATCACTGCAATTGTTAACTGTGTTTCTTGTGTCATTTTTTTATCTCTTATCAAATGATTATTTTCAGGTTGTGAGAAGTGCGATCGCTTGGGGTGGTTTTCCCACTCTATGAATAAATCTGGATTTTTGGGAACAAACCCCCTCTCAGCCTATGGCAAAATTTATAAAGTCATTCTACAGTTAGTTTTCCCAGCATGACCGCAAATATTGCCCAACTCCCCAGTCTCTACGACCCCTTTAGCACCGAAGCCAAGTGGCAAAAATTTTGGGAAGAAAACCAAATCTACAAAGCTGACCCCAACCACGGTGGTGAACCTTACTGTATCGTCATTCCCCCTCCTAACGTCACCGGCAGTTTGCACATGGGTCACGCTTTTGAAAGTGCCTTAATTGATACCCTCGTGCGCTATCACCGCATGAAAGGACGGAACACCCTATGGGTTCCTGGCACAGACCACGCCAGCATCGCTGTGCATACAATGCTGGAAAAACAACTTAAGAAAGAGGGTAAAACTCGCTACGAACTGGGACGCGAAAAATTCTTAGAACGCGCTTGGCAATGGAAAGCCGATTCTGAGGGAACAATTGTTAATCAGTTAAAACGTTTGGGTGTGTCGGTTGACTGGACACGGGAACGATTTACCTTAGATGAAGGTTTATCAACAGCTGTTGTAGAAGCTTTTGTTAGTCTCTACGAATCGGGATTAATTTATCGTGGAGAATATTTAGTCAATTGGTGTCCTGCTACTCAGTCAGCCGTGTCTGATGTGGAAGTGGATAATCAAGAGGTTGAGGGTCATCTTTGGCATTTCCGTTATTTCCTCAGCGATAATTCTGGGTTTGTGGAGGTAGCGACCACTCGACCAGAAACTATGCTGGGTGATACGGCTGTAGCTGTTAATCCCAATGATGAAAGATATCGACACTTGATTGGTAAGACATTAACTTTGCCAATTATGAATCGGGAAATTCCCATTATTGGTGATGAGTTTGTTGACCCTCAATTTGGGACGGGTTGTGTCAAGGTGACTCCAGCCCATGACCCCAATGATTTTGAAATGGGTAAGCGCCACAATTTGCCTTTCATTAATATCTTGAATAAGGACGGTACTCTCAATGAGAAAGCCGGAGAGTTCCAAGGACAAGACCGCTTTGTTGCTAGAAAAAATGTGGTTGCTCGTTTAGAATCAGACAGTGTGTTGGTCAAGGTGGAGAATTATAAGCATACTGTTCCTTATAGCGATCGCGGTAAAGTCCCGGTTGAACCACTACTATCTACTCAGTGGTTTGTGAAAATTCGCCCCCTAGCTGATCAAGCTTTAGATTTTCTGGACAACCAAAATTCACCAGAGTTTATCCCCCAACGTTGGAATAAAGTTTATCGTGATTGGTTAGTCAAGTTGAAAGATTGGTGCATCTCTCGTCAATTATGGTGGGGTCATCAAATCCCGGCTTGGTATGCGGTCAGTGAAACCAATGGTCAAATTACCGATCACACACCCTTTGTCGTCGCCAAATCAGCAGATGCAGCTTGGGAAAAAGCAAGCTCACAATTTGGTGAAAATGTCCAGCTAGAACAAGACCCAGATGTATTGGATACTTGGTTTTCTTCTGGACTCTGGCCGTTTTCAACTTTGGGCTGGCCAGAACAAACTCAAGATTTAGCGACATACTACCCTAACAGTACTTTGGTCACTGGTTTTGATATTATCTTTTTCTGGGTGGCCAGAATGACGATGATGGCAGGACACTTTACTGGAACTATGCCATTTCATGATGTTTACATCCACGGTTTAGTCCTGGATGAAAACGGTCAGAAGATGTCAAAAACTAAAGGTAATGGTATCGATCCATTGTTGTTAATTGACAAATATGGTACGGATGCACTGCGTTATGCCTTAGTTAAAGAAGTCGCTGGGGCGGGTCAAAATATCCGCTTGGAATATGATCGCAAAAAAGATGAATCGTCATCGGTAGAAGCTTCTCGCAACTTTGCTAACAAGTTGTGGAATGCAGCCCGGTTTGTAATGATGAACTTGGATGGACAAATCCCAGCACAACTCGGTGAACCAATGGCCACTGAATTAAGCGATCGCTGGATTATTTCTCGATATCATCAAGTTATCAAACAAACTAGTAATTACATTGATAACTACGGTTTAGGGGAAGCAGCAAAAGGTTTATATGAATTTATTTGGGGTGATTTTTGCGACTGGTATATTGAATTAGTCAAATCCAGGTTACAAAAAGATGCAGATTCTCCATCCCAGAAGGTTGCACAACAAGTTCTTGCCTATGTACTAGAAGGAATTTTAAAATTACTGCATCCGTTAATGCCTCACATTACTGAGGAAATTTGGCAGACCCTCACCCAACAACCAGCTGATTCATTACCAACTTTATCTCTACAACCCTATCCTGAAGCAGATAATAACCTGATTAATCCAGATTTGGAAGCACAGTTTGAATTGCTAATCGGCACAATTCGCACAATTCGGAATTTACGGGCTGAAGCAGATATTAAGCCAGGAGCGAAAATCACGGCAAATTTGCAAACTGCTAATTTCCAAGAACAAGAAATCCTCACCACTGGACAAGCTTACATCCAAGATTTAGCCAAGGTAGAGAATTTAACTATTACTGGTGGAGAGGAAGTCAGCCCAACCGTTGCGATGAAAAAACCTCAGAAAGGTTTAAAGACAATTGGCTTAATTATCCTGGGGCTTGTTTTGCTGAGGGTGGGTTGGGTTACAGCCAATACAGTTTATCAAATTCCCTTGATAGGCACATTGTTTGAAATAGTAGGTTTAATCTACACATCTTGGTTTGTTCTCAAAAATCTACTTACAGCCCAGGCTAGAGAAAAGTTATGGGCTAATTGGTTCTCGCCAATGCATGAAGAGGAAATATCACGGACAAAATTACCAGAACCCCAAGCACCAGAAAATGTAATTGCTGGTGTTGTTGGTACGGTACAAGTAGTAATTCCTTTAAGTGGAGATGTAGTAGATATTGCTATCTTGCGGGCTAAACTAGAAAAAAGCCTCCACAAAGCTGAAACTGAGGCCAAGTCTTTGAGTACCAGGTTAAACAATTCTAAATTTGTGGATAAAGCCCCAGCAGAAGTGGTACAGGGAGCGAGAGAATCTTTAGCAGAAGCTGAAAAACAAGCCGAAATCTTGCGCGATCGTCTGCGTAGTTTAGCATAGCTGTAATGGGTAATGGTTGAACATCACTCAACCGTTACCTAGGCAATATTTTTCCACGATTAAACTTCAACAACATTTTGGCAATTCAAATCCGTAACTAAGGCTATGCTATATCTAGCTCAAGTAAACAAAAACACATTTTTACATCAGTATCAATTACGCTTGTTAGCACGTGAGGAAGGTGAAAACCTGTGGGTAGTTATCCAGGAAGAAACTGTGATTTTGTTAGCTCAAGGAACTAGCATGAGTGACAACTTACTGGTTTTGGTCAAGCTCTCCCCCACAGGTGAAATTGAAAGTTGGGAGGATGCTACCAACTGGGTACTATATTTGGTCAAAACCTACCTCAGCATCGGTATTACACCAGAGCAATTGCAAGAAGAAGCAGAACGCGCCGAAAGTTGGCGACAATCTCTAACTTTACAAAACCAAGACCTAGCCCGTCGTTCTCTAGAATTAGAAGCCCGTCGGGAACAAATTCAAGCTTTAGAAGAAAGTCTCAAACGCCATAGAAACCCACGCAACAAAGATTAAATAATTCTGCGATGTCAAGATTGCTTTCAGCATTTCCCTAAGCTGATAAAACTAAGTCATACCCCCATAGGACTTACGCAATAACTCTCTTAAACCCTCTTTTAGAATTCTTTGTGTCCTTTTCAATATGGGTTGTGCCCACGCTGCACAAAGGTTTTTTCAGTTATGAAAAATGTTAAATTTAATACAACTTCGCCAACGGAGATTTTTTAGTTTTTTATGGAACAATCACATGAAATCACCACTAAATTTTAAATTTACAAGCTTGGTGACAACTATTTTTTTAGTTACAGGGGCTTTAATCACGGGTGCTGTTACAACTTACTTTGTAGTACGTTCCCAGTCAGCAAATTCCACTGCCCCACCAACTATTCCACCCACTACGAATATTGATATTAGTGCTGTTGCTGCTACGGGATATTTGGAACCTCAAGACGAAGTAATTGCTATATCTGCGCCAGCTTTCCAGGAAGGAGCAAGAATTAAACAACTGCTGGTCAAACCAGGGGATAAAGTTAAGTCTGGGCAAGTAATTGCTATTCTAGACAACCGCGAACGCTTGCAGGCATCTCTGCAACAGGCGCAAGCACAAATCAAAGTTGCCCAAGCCGGTTTACTTCAAGTCAAAGCTGGTGCAAAAAAAGGTGACATAATAGCTCAAACTGCCAGGTTTCAAGCCACAAAAGCTGAGTTAGAAGGACAAATCGCCTCCCAAAAAGCCGCGATTGCTAGCTTAGAGGCTAAATTGCAGGGAGAAAAAACTGCCCAAACAGCGACCATTGACCGCATCAAAGCTGAATTACAAAATGCCCAAACTGATTGTCAACGCTATAAATCTTTATACAAAGATGGGGCTGTAACAGCTCAACAACGCGATAGTTTTTGCCTCCAGCAAGACATGAATCAAGAACGTCTCAAGGAAGCCCAAGCAAATCTCAGCCGCATTGTCAATTCTTATCAACAAGATATTCAGGAAGCAAAAGCGAACCTGAATCGCACAATAGCCACAAATCAAAAGCACATTCAAGAAGCCCAAGCCACTCTAGACTCAGTTGCAGAAGTCCGTCCTGTAGATATAAAACTGGCGCAGATGGAACTCCAAGCCGCTCAAGCTGCTGCTCAAAGAGCTCGGGCAGATTTAGATTTAGCTGAAGTCCGATCACCCAGAGAAGCTCAAATTCTCAAAATTCACACATGGCCGGGTGAATTAATTGGTAATGAAGGAATAGTTGACTTAGGGAAAACTCAGCAAATGTATGTAACAGCCGAAGTATATGAAACTGACATTACTAAAGTGCGGGTAGCTCAAAAAGCCACAATTAAAGCTGATGGGGTCATAGATGAGTTACGGGGAACAGTAGAGGAAATCGGTTTGCAAATCGGCAAAAAAGATCTACTAAGTACTGACCCGGTTGTAGATGCAGATGCCAGAGTAGTTGAGGTGAAAATTCGCCTCGATGCAGAAGCTAGTCAAAAAGTTGCAGGGTTAACTAATTTACAGGTGAAAGTTGTGATTAATACCTCAGAAACTACGAGCAGTAATAGCAATTAGCAAAAAACTATGTTTAACAAACTACCTACAGCTTGGTTACAACTTAGACATCAAAGAACTCGGTTAATTGTCGCCCTTTCGGGAGTTATATTTGCAGTTGTAATTGTCTTTATGCAGCTTGGTATTCGTGATGCTTTGTTTGCTAGTGCTGTGCGTCTGCATGAAGGTTTACAAGGTGATTGTTTTTTAATTAGTCCGCGATCTACAGCCTTAATTGCCATGGAAAGCTTTAGCGAAAGGCGTTTAACTCAAGCGTTGGCATTTGAGGAAGTAGATTTTATCAATCCTATTTATTTAGGATTTGGTCAGTGGAAAAATACTGAAACTAAAAATTATTGGCGTAATATTTTTGTGATTGGTTTTGAACTACGAGATCAAAATCAAATATTTAATTTTCCAGGAGTTGAGCAAAATTTAAATTTACTCAAATTACCTGATATGGTTTTATTTGACCGCAGTTCCCGCAGTGAATTTGGCCCTGTTGTTGCAGAATTTGCAAAAAATGGCAGCGTGACAACAGAAATTAGTGATGCTGGCATAAATCGCAAAATTCATGTCGGTGGATTATTTGAGCTGGGAACTTCCTTTGGCTCTGACGGTAATTTACTTACTACTCATCTTAACTTTATGAGAATGTTTAGTAATCGTCAGCCAGGCTTAATTAATATTGGATTGATTAAATTAAAACCTGGACAAAATCCTGATGCTTTCGCTCAGAAACTCAAAGACTATTTACCCAAAGATGTTAAAGTTCTCTCCAAATCTGAATTAATTGCTTTTGAACAAAATTATTGGCAAAGTAGTACAGCCATTGGCTTTATTTTTAACTTAGGAGTAGCACTGGGAATTATTGTCGGTATTGTAGTTGTTTACCAAATTCTTTATACCAACGTTTCAGAACATTTATTAGAATACGCAACTCTCAAAGCAATGGGATACCGTCATAATTATCTTTTGTCTATGGTGCTGCAACAAGCTTTCTTTATTGCCATTTTAGGTTATGTACCAGGGTTCATCATTTCTATAATTCAATATAAATTTGCTCAACAAGCTACCTTACTCCCAATTGAAATGACTTTCCCTAGATCCATATTTGTCCTAGCAGCAACTATCATCATGTGTTTTATTTCTGGTGCTACAGCTCTAGGGAAACTAAAATCCGCAGACCCGGCTGATATTTTTTAACAACATCAGCTTGTATCCCCACCTAACATTCCTATAAGTGGGGACTTAGGCATCTTTTGTTAAATTTTAGATAAGTTCATTGGTACACTTACATTCCTCGCCCTCGCAGTATTGACTTCTTCCGCCACTAATAATTCCCGAATCAAACGTGCTACAGCCTTTTGCGTTAAGCGATAAGTAATTTGTTGACCCAAACGTTGCACACCTGGATTTACCAATAATTGGGCAATTTGGGGAGCTAGTTGCACTGGATCAAAACCACGGGTTTCTCGGAGAATATTTAAAATGCGTTTAATATGCTCTAAGGTTTGTTGTTGCTCAACCGTAGCCGCAGGAGTTTCGTTAATTGCTGTCAAACCTACTCGCTCTCGCAGCACATAAGTGAAGTTATGCAAGAAATTTTTGCCTAAGGCATTGAGTCCATTGAGAAATTCATCTACTATCTTGTCGCGAATGAATGCGCCACGTTCAGAAGCGAGAAATTCTACTCCCTGGTTTAAAACTAAATTAAAGTCATAATCCTGATTTTTTTTCGCATTACGCAGCAAGTTTTCTAAACGATTCCAACGGAATTTTTCATCCTTAAACAGCAAACCCTGTAGAGATGTTCTTAATTGCGTTGACGGGTCAGTTAATAAACGTTTAGCAACGTAAGGATAAGCTTCACTCAGAACTTTGAAGTTGGGATCTATATATATAGCAATACCCTCTAAGGTAACAAGAGAGCGAATAATTAAAGCGTAGTAAGGAGGTACGCGGAAAGGATACTCATACATCAAGGCCGAGAGTTCATCAGTGATGCTTTTAATATTCAAGTCAGCAACACTCGCTCCTTGAGCATCAGCAAACACTCTGGCAAATGCAGGAATAATTGGTGTTAAATCTGTATCTGGCGCTAAAAAATCCAGCTTTACATAGTCGTTAGCTAAACCTTCAAAGTCACGGTTAACAACATGAACGATCGCTTCAATCAAACCATAGCGCTGGGGGGGCTGTACTTCACTCATCATCCCAAAGTCGAGATAAGCCAATTTGCCATCTGGTGTAGCTAATAAATTACCTGGATGGGGATCAGCATGGAAAAATCCGTGTTCTAATAGCTGGCGCAGGGAGCATTGCACCCCCACCTCAATCAGATAACGAGCATCTATACCTTGGGCGCTAATTTCGGCGGTTTGCGTTAATTTTGTACCTGTTATCCACTCCATCGTCAATACACGACGATTGGTGTACTCCCAGTAAATTTTCGGTACGTAAATATCTTTTAAATGACCATATAACTCGAAAAAGCGCTCGGCATTTTCTCCCTCATGAATGTAATCCATCTCTTCAAAGATGCGATCGCCTAATTCATCGAGTATACCAACTAAATCACTGCGTACCCTTTTCACATTGCTTTTTACCCAAGCGGCGATTTGGCGCAGAATAAACAGGTCAATGGTAATTCGCTCTCTTAAGTCGGGGCGTTGGACTTTAATGGCTACTTCTTCACCAGTTTTGAGTTTACCTTTATAAACTTGCCCCAAAGAAGCTGCGGCAATGGGCTGGTGGGAAATTTCGGCGTAAATTTCCGGGGGTGGTGCGCCTAATTCTTCTTCAATAAACTGGTAAGCAATTTCGTTGGCAAAAGGTGGTAATTGGTCTTGTAGCCTTGTTAATTCTTCTAGATATGTGGGGGGAACCAAATCCGGTCTAGTGGATAAAGCCTGACCAATTTTTATATAAGCTGGTCCGAGTTTCGTCAGTAATTCTCGCAGTTGAACCGCTCGACGGTAATCTTTTTTCACGACTATTCCCCGGCGGCTATCCCACCACAAACCAAACACAAAGGAGAGTGTGGGCCCCAAAACTGTAAAAATACGTTGCAAAACTTTGAGGGGGCGCTGGCTATAATGTGCCTTGATTTCTTCGGGATCATAACGAATGGCCTCAGTCTCAGACTGTTGGTCATTTATGCGTTTTAATGAACGAACAACCAAATTTGATTGACCATTTTCTGTGAATACTTCAGTCACTTGTGGTTCGTCCTCGGTTTTTTGGGAAGTCGGGGGAAGTGTCTTAACAATCATGAAGCAAGCCACTAGTCAGATTAAGCATGTAAAGTATTGTAACAATAAGTTTACAAATAAGCATCCGTCAAAAGGAAAAAAGTGCTGAGTGAGGAGTGAGGAAAGGGTGTTTAATGCTGTTTCCCTAATTTAACTAATGTGCTGTACGCAAATATTGACGGGAAATAGAAATAATAAATAAATTATTAGTCTAAGTAAAAGCAATCAAGAGTTTTGTTACACTAAAGCGGGGTGTAGTTCCAATAATAGTAAATATTTCTGCCTTTCTCAGTGCTGAGTTGAAAGGGCTGAGTCAACTACCGACTTTAAATTATCTTGTCAACCTAGCACTCAGTACCGGCTAGGCCCCACTATGTGCTTCAGCACCCAGCACTCAGAAAGGAGTATTTGGCTTGATGTTGCTTTGTCTGCGAATTGAAAATTTTGCTCTCATTGATCAACTAGAACTTGAATTTGGGCCTGGACTCAATGTACTAACAGGTGAAACCGGCGCAGGAAAATCGATTATATTGGATGCTATGGATGCAGCTTTGGGCGGTAAAGTCTCTAGTCGAGTGATTCGCACTGGTACAAACCGCTCAGTGGTGGAAGCTACTTTTACATCTAATCCTTCTTTAAGTGCTTGGTTGATTGAACAAGAAATTGATTTAATAGAAGATAACTGCGTCATTGTCAGCAGAGAAATTACTGCCAGTGGTACTAATATCCGCAGTCGGTCGCGGATAAACGGGGTGTTGGTCAATCGGCAAATGATGGTGGGGCTGCGCGATCACTTGGTGGAAATTACCGCCCAAGGTCAAACTGTACAGGTGGGACAATCTGCCCAAATTCGTGAATGGTTAGATATGTATGGTGGCGAGTCCCTTATGCAACAGCGTCAAATCATCGCCACAGCCTTTAATGCTTACCAAAAAGCCCATCAGACCTTAGAAAAACGTCGGACATCAGAACGGGAACGTCTACAGCAACTCGACTTGCTTACCCATCAAATACAGGAATTAGGCACTGCTCATCTCCAAGATCCCCAGGAATGGGAACAACTAATACAAGAACGGGAACGCCTCAATCATGTAGTTGAACTGCAACATATGAGTTACAAGGTGTATCAGTTGTTGTATCAAAACGATAATGAAAGCCCAGCTGCGGCGGATTTATTCGCAGACAGCGAAGCAACCTTAACTGACATGGTAGAGTATGATATCCAACTGCAACCTCTGTTGGATTTAGTCAGGGATGCTCAAACTGTGATCAGCGAAGTGGGAAGACAAATTAACGCTTATGGAAGTAATTTGGAAGCTGATCCCCAACGATTGCAAGAAGTAGAAGAACGCATTCAAGAATTAAAACAAATTTGCCGTAAGTATGGCCCCACCCTCACAGAAGCCATCGCCTATTACCAACGCATCCAAAAGGAATTGGCAGAACTGAACGACAACGAACAATCTATTGAAAGTTTAGAACAGCAAGAAACAGCTCGCTTGGCACAGCTGACCCAAGCTTGTGCAGAGTTAACTAAACTGCGTCGTCAAACCGCAGCCAATTTAGAATCCCGATTGCTGGCTGAACTCAAGCCCCTAGCTATGGAAAAGGTGAAGTTTCAAGTTGAAATAGCACCTACTTCCCCCACAGCCACAGGTGCAGACAAAATAACCTTTATGTTTAGCCCTAACCCTGGGGAACCATTGCAACCTTTGATAGACATCGCCTCTGGGGGTGAAATGAGTCGCTTTTTGTTAGCCCTAAAAGCTTGTTTTTCCCAGGAAGATACTGGTGAAACAATGGTATTTGATGAAATTGATGTTGGCGTTTCTGGTAGAGTAGCTCAAGCGATCGCTGAAAAATTACATCAGCTCAGTCAAAATAATCAAGTATTATGTGTCACCCATCAACCTTTAGTAGCCGCTATGGCAGATCGGCATTTTCGTGTAGACAAGCAAACTATTACTGTAAGTAGTCATACTGAGCAACGTACCGTGGTACGGGTGACTAATTTGGACAATCTCAGCAATCGCCGGGAAGAATTGGCACAGTTAGCTGGTGGTAACTCAGAAACAGATGCCATCGCCTTTGCTGAATCTCTATTATTGCAAGCAGCTCACCATCGTCGCCAAGAAAGTAACCTTTAGGTTGATAAAACCTAGATAGATTTACGGGTTTGATAATTTTGATATCAGACATGGCATCAACTAATAGTTCTCCCGGATTTATAATCTTCATTCGGTCATAAAATATCTTAATAATCCATATCTACACAACAGGTACAGCTACATTCTTCAAAATAGTCATTGGCCCTTGTTTTTTAATCAACTGCATTTGTTCCTCATTTCGCACCAGCAACCCACCCGCAAATCCCAAAGAGTTTACAGATATCGAGGCAAAATCCTCCTGCGATCGCGGTACTATTAACATCCATTCTCGTGTAGCTAAAAAATTGTAAGCCCCAGATTGTCTATTGTCCTCAACCGCCCTTAACCCCACAGCACTCAGCAAAGTATAATATAGCTCCAGTGTTGCAGTTGCAGCGGTTAACGGTGCAGAACTCCAACCAGAGTCTAGCTTTCCTAAAGCATGGAGAAAAGGCAATCCTGGTACAGTGGTTACAGAATCTTGAAATTGTGCTGACTTCAGTAGCGGTTCTATAGGTACTTCCACCCCTGACCCTGTGAGTGGTAACGGTACCATTTGCAGATGTTTATGTGGCTGACTAGCTCCAGCAAGTTTACCGCCATTGTAGAACACTAAACCATCAAATTCAGCTAAACACGCCCACATAGCCGCAAAATCATCGATGTTCAGTAATTTTTCTTGCTCTTCAAAAGCGCGGGTAATAATTAGTAGATGGTACTCAACAACATTGAATTTATTTAATATACAAACATGAGTTTGCGAAATATCCGCAACAAATAAATCTTGCTCATAGGGAAGAAAAGGATTAGTTTTTTTATCTTGCTGCTTGGCTGCATCTTTACGGCTAAAATTAGATAAAATTCTGACTAAAAATTTAATGCCATTCTGCTCGACGAATTCAAAATTTGTCGGTATTGACAGCAAAGCTCCACATTTTAAAGCATATTCAGTCTGCTCTTCAATACTTTTCCACAAAGTTCCAGGTTTCAGTAACATTTTGTCCCGTGCTATTTCTTTTACTTCGGACATGGTAAAATATTGTCGTATTTTTAACTAACTTAATTATGTAATTAAACTATGTAATTTAATTATGTACTATGTAATTTAATTATGTATTTATATAGCCATTGCCGTGGAGGTACTAAAAAACAACTAACTATCCATGTAAACACACAGATAATTCTGTATTTATTATGTTATGTAAACGCTATATTTACAAAGGTATATAATTTTATTTTCCCAAATCAATTTAATTTTGATTTTAGAAAAACATAACTTCACCCATCTCAACAAATATTTTATCAAACGTATCATCCATAATATCTTGATTAATATGGTGCAAAACTGTCGGGCCCGAGAAGAATTCTTGAATAGTAATTTTATGTTCTCGAAAGTCCCTGACAAAATCCCGGATAGCGGTAATAATTTTAATTTCCGATTCCACTTGTTCCAGCATACTGCCAATAGCATCCACTCCGTGTCGCGCCGCTTTTCTACAATCAGAAACTATCGCTCCTTCTGGAGTATTTTTAACTAAGCGAAGTTCCTCTTTTAACTTCTCATATTGATTTTTGAGAATCTCATTTTGCTGTTCTATTCTCATGCATTGGCGAGTTAAATCGTCTGCATTATTAATGTCAATAGCTTGGCGTGCTTGATATTGCTGTTCTATTTCTAACAGTCGAGCCAAGTCACCCTCTTGGTAAGCTTTGTTAATTTCCTTCATGATTTCCGTATAGACCATTTGAGTTTCGCCATCTTTTACCTTGTCTGGGTGAAATATTTCGGCTAAACTCAAAAATATATGACGGATATTTCTGGCATTATCAGATTTATTCCCATTACGCGAATCTAGATCCTGTGATGCCTGTTGATATTGATAATGTCTTTTTCGATACCTGGCTGAGAAATCATCTTCTTCCTGATTAGTTTCCAATATTTCCTCTAATTCTGTGTCTTGTTCTTCTGGTTGGTTTTTTGATTTGGTAGTGATAATTCTCGCTACCTGGAGTTGATAGTAAATTGCTTCAATATCTTTTTTGCTCTGCTTACCAAATTTTCTCCTAGTCAAAATTTCATCAAATAAAGTATGAATTTCTCGGTCAATGTCTATTAGTTGTTGGAACTGGGGATGACATCGTTGCAATATATCTGCGGACACAGTACGCATTTGTTCCACAAAATTTGTCAGTTCAGTCCTTTTTTTCTTTATTTGTTTCAACAGCCTCTGGTGTTCTTCATCCAAGGTTTGTACACGGATATGGATAGATGAAAGAGCCAGTGATGTTGTAGTTGAGGACTGGGATGAAGCTCTTGATTTTCTCGGCATAAAACAGGCGAGTCTGAATGAGTTGACATCTGTATACAGATCCTACCGCCAAAAGATTAAGTTTACTCAATTAATCCAGGCGATCGCACTGGTCACAATTGCGGGAAACTGAAAGCAGAGAATTAAGAAAGGAGAACCGAATGAGCTGGACTAGAGTTCTTGCATCCGACGCGCTAGCAGCAGATGGGAGACAAGTGGTAAAAGTTGGCAAACGGAAAATTCTACTTTTAAACCACGAAGGTGAACTTTATGCTGTCGATAACACCTGTCCTCATTTAAAAATGCCAATGAAAAATGGCAAAATTACTGAAAGCGGGGCAATTCTTTGTCCTATACATCGTAGTGCTTTTGACCTAAGTACTGGTGAGGTACAAGAGTGGTGTCCTTGGCCACCTGGTGTAGGTAAAGTCCTTTCCATGATTTCAGAACAAAAAAAACTACCAGTATTCCCTGTGCGTGTGGAAGAAGGCAGTATTTGGATTGACCTACAAGAAGAATAGTAGCTTCTTCATAGCAAGCGATCGCTTACGCTAGTTTAACTTAAACTCAGGTCGATCGCTCCCCAAATTTTTTCCTAACTACCCCAACGTTTAACAGCCCATTCATGCATAGCATAAAGAATTGGTAAAAGACTTTCCCCCAAACTTGTTAACGAATATTCTACCTTTGGGGGGATTTGTGCGTATACTTCTCGATGTACTATCCCGTCTTCTTCCATTTCTCTGAGTTGCTGCGTCAGCATTTTTTGGGTAATTCCAGGTAAGCCTCGTTGCAGTTCCCCAAAGCGTTTGACCCCAGAAATTAATTCCCTAATAATTAGAACCTTCCACCGTCCGCCAATTATTTTTAAGGTGGTTTCAACTTCGCAAGTGTATCTGGTATCTGTTTTCGCTTCAGCTTTCATAGTTACTTTTTTAGGAATAGTTTGTCAGTCCACCCACCTACAGACGTTCCTGCGGAATGTCTCTACAATTTTGTCTACATTATGAGATTAAAAAACGCCCCCCATTCCTGAGAGGCGCTTTTTGTTTCAGTCTTATTTAACTGAGCTTAGAAATTAAGCCTTGAAATTAACCGTTGATTGCAGGAGCAGTCAAAGCAACAGGAGCAACTTCACCAGCAGCCAAGTCTAAG
>NZ_JANQDJ010000022.1:0-17384 GCF_029891685.1 Umezakia ovalisporum Ak1311
ACCTTCAAGCTTGTATGTGTCAACAAATCAGTTATGTTCATTGGATGGAAGATATTATGAGATGTTGACATTTTCACCTTTGATAGGACTACTATATCTAACTATGTAAAGTTTTGTAACGACATTCAACATTTCTGATACTGAGATTTCCCTGTATAAGGAATTTTGGGAGTTAGGAAGGAGAGAAATCCTGATACTGTGAAGGCTAATATAATTAGCCCTTTTTGCCAAAATAGTTAATAGTAGCTTGGTTATCACTGATGCCCTGTAAATCTGTTGATAGTATTTTGGATTATGCCCTTTTGGGGCACGATTTATCTCCGGCCGATGGAGTGGTGTTATTAAAACAAACCGACCCAGAGTCCATCGCCGCTATTCGTACTACCGCTGACAAACTCCGTTGTAGTCAATCAGGCAATACGGTAACCTACATAATTAACCGCAATATTAACTTTACTAATATTTGTGACCAACACTGTAGTTTTTGTGCCTTCCGTCGGGATGACGGTGACCCTGGTGCTTACTGGTTAGATTGGGCGCAAATTGTCGAAAAATCCACAGATGCGGTAAAAAGAGGAGCAACGGAAATCTGTATGCAAGGGGGATTAAATCCACAAGCCCAGATCAACGGTAAATCCCTACATTACTACCTCAAATTGGTAGAAACAATAAAGAAGCAATTTCCCCACATACATCTACACGCTTTTTCTCCCCAGGAAATTCAATTTATTGCTAGGCTTGATCAGCTTGAATATGCCGATGTGATTACGGCTTTGCGCGATGCTGGTGTAGGCTCAATGCCAGGAACAGCAGCCGAAATACTAGACGATCAAGTAAGGCGAATATTGTGTCCAGAAAAAATTGACACAGCCACTTGGTTAGAAATTGTTAGCACAGCTCACAAATTAGGTTTACCCACTACTAGCACCATACTATCCGGGCATATTGAAACACCAGAACAACAAATTGGACATTTAGAAAAATTGCGATCGCTACAAAAAACTGCCATTAATCAGGAATATCCGGCGCGCATTACTGAGTTTATCCTGTTACCATTTGTCGGACAAGAAGCACCCAAATTATTACGTCATCGTGTGGGACGCGATCAACCTGTTCTCAATGATGCTTTATTATTAACAGCTGTAGCGCGGATTTATTTGGGAAATTGGATACCTAACCATCAGCCAAGTTGGGTCAAACTAGGACTTAGTGGCGCGACTGAAGCTTTGTTGTGGGGTTGCAATGATATCGGTGGTACATTAATGGAAGAACATATTACTACAATGGCAGGAGCTGTGGGTGGTACTTGTATGGAAGTGGATACTCTGCAAAATGCTATCGCTTCCCTGGGAAGACCGTACCAACAAAGAGATACTCTGTATCACAAAATCATTAGTCATTAGTTTCTGCTCATCTTTTGAATGATCCCCTGCATACCAATCCACGATAGGATGAACCTTGATTTACCTATTATTCATCGAGAACATATGAAGCACTATTGGTCACGTCTACTTGCCTTGGTTTTGATTGTAACCATTGGTCTTACCGGCTGTTCTGCTAGTCCGGACAGTTTAACAGGGGATTATCGTCAAGACACCTTAGCTGTAGTCAATATTATGAAAGAAGCTTTGGATTTAACGGCAGATTCACCCAACAAAGAAGTTATCCAAGCAGAAGCACGTCAAAAAATCAATGATTTTTCTGCTCGCTACCAACGGGATAATTCTGTTTCTAATCTGAGTTCCTTTACAACTATGCGAACAGCCCTCAACTCATTAGCTGGACACTACAGTTCTTACCCAAATCGTCCCGTACCCCAAAAGCTCAAAAATCGTCTAGAGCAAGAATTAGAACGGGTAGAGTCGGCTTTGAAACGCGGTGCTTAACTATTTGCTATCTTTGACGTCGTGAGATAACTCCCAGTACAGCAACGAAGGAGTTTACTGGGAGATGAATCACGACCCATGTAAAAATCCACCCTAGGCAGACATTTTAGCAATCTTAACGGTCATAGCATAATATCGGCAATGACATCAGATGCCACTTTTGAGCCAAGACTGGTTTTCTCCCCCAACAACTCCCATGGCCAAAATAAAATACCCGAATACCCGGGAGTCCAATGTTGTAAATCACATACGATACATAAAAATAAGTTTTTCTTACCTAATGGTGGGCAGTCAGTGGGTATAAAACAGATGCTTACAAATTAAAACTAGATAAACCAGATGACAGCCCAAAGTAGCCTAGGCCACAGCAAGAATCAGACACTACAACCCAAAACTTTTATTGGTGGGAGTATAAATTCCCTTAAATACAGCCCAAGTATCATTTTTGTTTAGTCAATCTACAAATTTCTGAGCACATCTGGCAACAGAAATAGAATTTTGGCAGTCTTGAACAACCGAGGTTCAAACTTTCAGTTATTGTTAGTTTCCTTTGATATCCGTAACTGAAAGTTAATTTTCATAGGGTTAATCACAGATTTGTGCTTCTACTTTTATGTATGTCTAACTCTCCTTTGAATTTACCAAAAAGAACACTATTTTGGCGCTGTCTATTCGCTACTGTTTCCACTAGTAGTTTCTTGATTTCTCAATTTGTTAGCCAAGCAGCACAGCCGCAAGTAAAAGATTATTGCCAACTATCAACAGCAGCAGCAAAAGCCAAAGAAGACTTACGTTTGTCAGCCGTCCAAGGTAGTCAAGATGCCCAGAAAAGCTACCAACAACTAGTGAACCAACACGCACAGGATTTACAAAATTGCCGTAATCGAACTTGGCCAGAAATCCAAGCAATCTGGTTACGCTTATATCCCTGTGACCTTCAGCCAGGAGCAATTGACCAAATCATGGATCGCATTGTCAATGCTGGCTACAACAAAGTTTATGTAGAAGTCTTTTATGACGGGCAGGTATTATTACCAGCAGCAGCTAATCCCACAGTGTGGCCATCGGTAATTCGCACTCCAGGAGCAGAAAAAGTAGATTTACTGGCTACAGCTATTCAAAAAGGGCGGCAACGTGGTTTAAAGGTTTACGCCTGGATGTTTACTAACAATTTCGGTTACACATACAGTCAACGTTCAGATCGCGCAGATGCCCTGGCTCGCAATGGCAAGGGTCAAACCAGCTTATATGTCACTGATAATACTTCTCAAGTATTCATTGACCCATATAACTTACAAGCAAAACGTGACTACTATCAAATGGTCCAGGAAGTAGTACGTCGTAGACCTGATGGAATCCTCTTTGACTATGTACGCTACCCGCGACAAGCAGGAAGTAATTCTATTGCCACTACAGTTTCTGATTTGTGGCTATTTAGTCCAGCGATTCAACAAGCTTTATTTCGCCGTGCCGAGAATAACAAAGGAACAGAACTAATTCGGCGTTTTTTGGGTAAGGGATACGTAACAGCCGGAGATATCAACGAAGTCGATCAGCTTCACCCCCAAGAAAGCGAACCCATGTGGCAAGGCCGGATTCTTCAGCCAGAACCAAAGTCAATTCTATCTCCCAGTCAGAGACAACCACAATTGCAATTGCAATTGTGGCAATTGGCAGTTGCCCATGCCATGCAAGGTATTTTAGATTTTGTCGCCTTAGCTACTTACCCAGCCCAGCAACAAAGCATTCCATCAGGGGTAGTGTTTTTTCCTGATGGTAATCAAACTGTAGGACAAGGGTATGATTCTCGTTTGCAACCTTGGGATAGGTTCCCTAATCATTTAGAATGGCATCCCATGTCCTATGCAACTTGTGGTAATGTCGCTTGCATTGTGCAGCAAGTAAAACGAGTTTTGAACACCGCACAACCAGGGACAAAAATTATTCCTGCTCTAGCAGGAAATTGGGGAGCATCAGTTAGTAATCGCCCATCAATAGAAGCACAAATACAAGCACTTCGCCAATTTGCTCCCCAATTAGCAGGAGTTAGCCATTTTGCCTATTCTTGGCAATACCCTGAACATGATAGCGATCGCAAGTTCTGTCGTGTTCGGTAAAAAGACCTTTCCCACATAGTCAGGGAATAGAATAAATTCCCTGACTCATATTTCACTGAGCTTATTTGTAACTATTTCGTTTCCATCCAATTATCACCGACGCGGACATCTACCACTAATGGCACAGTTAAA
The DNA here is from genome assembly GCF_029891685.1 of Umezakia ovalisporum Ak1311. Lineage (NCBI taxonomy): Bacteria > Bacillati > Cyanobacteriota > Cyanophyceae > Nostocales > Nodulariaceae > Umezakia > Umezakia ovalisporum. The sequence goes on from NZ_JANQDJ010000022.1 coordinate 4,136, forward strand.
AATACAGCATTTTCCATAACCAACTTAATTTGTGGTTGTAATTCTTCCCACTCTTGGGGAGGAACTTCAAACACTAATTCGTCATGAACTTGTAATAACAATCGCGCTTGATATTTCTGCAACACATCATGCAGTCTAATCATGGCAATTTTAATAATATCAGCACTAGAACCTTGAATAGGAGCATTAGCAGCAGAACGTAATAATCCCGCATCATAAGCACCTAAATTTTTTAATTTACTCAAATCAATGTCTTCTGGTTTACTGCCTTTTAACTTACGTAAACTATTATTGGTAAACTCAAGATAACGCCGACGGCCAAGAATAGTTTCTACATAACCGTGAGCGATTGCTTGTTTTTTTAACCCTTCTAAATATGCAAAAACTAGCGGATAACGTTCATTAAACCGTTTAATAAACTCATTGGCAATGGTTTTATCTATGCCAGTGGAACGAGAAAATTTCAGCGAACCCATACCATAAATTACACCAAAATTGATAGTTTTGGCTATCCTACGTTCATCTGATGTAATATCTGACTTTTCAAATAGCAAACGAGCGGTGACAGTGTGAATATCTTGATTTTGATGATAGGCTTCCACTAATATTGGTTCTTGGCTTAAATGCGCCAAAATTCGCAACTCTATTTGTGAGTAATCAGCCGCCGCCATTAAATATCCTGGTTCTGGCAAAAATGCTTTGCGAATCTGGCGACTGAAAGCTGTGCGAATGGGGATATTTTGTAAATTGGGATGAGAAGAAGATAACCTGCCAGTAGATGTTACTGTTTGATTAAAATTAGTATGCACTCGCAGAGTGTCTGAACGTACTAATGCCGGTAAAGCATCTACATAAGTAGACTTTAATTTAGATAAAGTGCGGTACTCAATAATGGCATCAACAAATCCGGTTTGATCAACTTCTTGCAATTTTTCTAATGTTGCCGCATCTGTAGAGTATCCTGTTTGGATTTTACGCGAATATTTGGTGCTCAATTGCAATTTTTCAAATAATATTACACTCAATTGTTTAGGAGAACCTAAATTAAAAATTTCCCCTGCTATTGTAGTTGCTTGTTCCTGCAACTTGGCTAAATCTATATCTAACTTTTGGGAAAGTTCTTGCAAATAAACTGAATTAATCCGGACTCCTGTATACTCCATCTCTGCTAAAACTTGTTCTAGCGGCTGTTCTACTTCTACTAATAATTTGTTCAAAGCGGGGGATTTTTCTAGTTCCTCACGCAATTTTGACACAAGTTGAAACGTGGCGTAAACTTGCAAACAGCAATAATCAGCCACCGCACCAATACTTATGTCAGCAATAGTTTCACCTTTGGGAACTAAATTTTCATAATTTTGCAGACTTAATCCCAAATAACGCTGTGATAAATCACTCAGGTTGTGGCTAGTATCTGGATTAAGAACATAACTCGCTAGCATAGGGTCGAAAACAAGTCCTGCTAATTTAATTCCTTGACAGCGAAAAACTAAGTAGTCAAATTTGCCATTTTGGAAAGTTTTGGGATAATCAGCACTGGTGAGAATTGGTTGGAGTGCTGCTAGTACCACATCTTGACTCAAATTTGTGCCACTTTTATGCGCCAGAGGAATATAAGCAGATTGATCTGGTTTTGTTCCCCAGCAACAGCCAATTCCCACCAAAGTAGCATCCCGTGGTTCTAAGTCAGTGGTTTCAGTATCCCAAGCCACGGGGATGATTGGGTTACTCAAGGTTTGTAGCAGTTTGACTAATTCTGTGAGTTTAGCTGGGGAATTAATAATTTGTGGTTTAACTGGTAATGCTCCTTGCTGTGCTAATATCCGTGTGTCAACAGCACTGAAAAACCAGACATCATCATCATCTTCTTCATCAGTGTTTGCTAGTTCTGGGTTTGCGGTTACTGAAGTTTCCGCAAGTTCTCCACCAAAGCGTTGCTGAAGTTCCTTAACTTTACCTAAAAAAGTTTTGAATTCTAACTTTTCTAAAATTGGAATGAGCAGGTTGCTATCAAATCCTGTTAATTTGCAACTTTCTAAATCAACTTCTAGAGGAACATCTATGACAATTTTTGCTAAATATTGTGATTTTTGAGCGTCTTCTCTACCCACCTCTAGTTTTTTCTGAGTTGCGCCTTTAATTTGATCTAAAGATGCATAAATTTGTTCAAGAGAACCGTAGGTACTAAGCAATTGTACGGCTGTTTTGTCGCCAATTCCCTTGACACCAGGAATATTATCTGACTTATCACCACAAAGAGCTTTAAAATCAACAATTTGTGTGGGTAATACACCTAATTTTGCTTTAACTTGTTCTGTACTAAATTCAGTAATGGCGTTTGTAGAGCGTTTCAGCGCATCTGGACTAAAACTTAAAACAGTGATTTGCTCATCAGGGTCGATGAGTTGAAATAAATCGCGATCGCCTGTGAGGATTTTTACTTTATACCCTGCGGCAGAGGCTTGTTTTGCTAAGGTTCCTAACACATCATCTGCTTCATAACCTGGAGCCGTAAAAATGCTTAAGTTAAAGCCTTCTAGTAATTCGTGAAGATTTTTCAAATCAGGTACAAAATCTTCTGGTGTTCCAGGGCGATCAGCTTTATAGGTATCATCAGCTTCGTGGCGAAAAGTCGGTAAACCCAAATCAAAAGCAATGGCCATTGCTTGTGGCTGTTCCGTGTCCATGACTTCTATCAGACATTTGAGAAAGCCAAAACACACACTAGTAGGAATCCCCGATTTAGTACGTAGTCCCCCATCTCGTCCTTTGGCAAAGGCAAAATAGGAACGAAAAGCCAGGGAGTGTCCATCTATAAGGATGAAGGTGGGACGTATTGCGGTGACAACATCGGAAATTTGAGACATAAATCTATTGTAGCCATAGCATATTCTAATTATTCCCAATACACAAAAGATTTGGATCTGACAAATATCATTTCAAAATTCTCATGAAGTATAGAAAAAAGCGTTCAGTTTAATAACTAAAAATTTTAGCTTCATTACTCTCCAGAGCTTCCTAGAGACTGGTAACCTCATACTGGAAGTTAAAATCTAGGGAATTTATGCACAAAGTATCTGCTGCTGACTTGGCATCCACTAGTGATCAGGCTATAGCAGCACAAAACATGATAAAACTACTTGTTCTAGATATCGATGGCACGATTTCTGGAGAGTCTAACACTTTAAGTCCAGCTGTAAAGCAGGCCATCGCTGCCGTACAGGATCAGGGAATTCAAGTGGCCATCGCTACTGGTAGGATGTATTGTTCAGCTTTACGCTTCCACCAAGAAATTAACTCTGTGCTACCACTAGCAGCTTATCAGGGCGCTTGGATTCAAGACCCAGCTAATCAGAAAATTCATCGCCATTGGGCTGTTTCCAAAGATATTGCTCACCAGTTGCTAGACTATTTTGAACAACCGCACCTGCGAGCGCTATTATCTGTCCACTTCTATATCAATGACCAACTTTACGTGCGGGATTTGACCAAAGAAAGTCAAATTTATGCAGAACGTTCCGGTATTACCCCGATTCCCGTGGGCGATTTGCGGCGAGTTCTCACTAATGAACCGACAAAGATATTAGCATTGTGCGAAGATACGGAATTAATCAAGCAGCTATTCGGAGACTTGCGCCGCCAATACACACCAGCTGAACTTTATCTGACAACATCTGTTGCTACCTTTTTTGAAGCAACAAATCCCTTGGTCAATAAGGGAACTGCTGTGCGCTACATTGCTGAAGAACTGCTAGGGTTACAAAGTAGTAATGTCATGGCCATTGGTGATAACTTTAATGATTTAGAAATGCTTGAATATGCTGGCATTGGTGTAGCTATGGGCAACGCTCCACCAGGGGTGCAAGCGATGGCGCAATGGGTAGCTCCCACTGTAGAGAAAGATGGAGTTGCCACTGCCATTGAGAAGTTTTTACTATCGTCAGAATATTTTCATCCACTCTGACAAAATTAGATGAAATCAGAAAAGACACCGACGACTGGCCGTGTTTCGTCTCGGTGCCTTTGCTGGTTCGCTCCTCACACACCAGATAATATAGCCGAGGTGATGAAATGAGTCAATAGTTACGAGAAAAGTTTTGGTTTTTTGCTTGTGAGAGCCTACTGGCTGGTGGTCAGTTCATTCAGCATAAAATTTCCTAGACATTCAATCTTGTGTGAATTGCAAAGGCTACCTCAAAATTACCTAGAGCCAACCTGTATTAACGGTTCAGTTACCAGCCCAATCCAACAACGCAAATATTTCCCTGTTCACAATAGTGAAAAATTGCCCAAAGTCTGATCATGGGTTGATATTCAGGATATTCACTGTGTCATAACTCCAAAGGAGCAAAAGAACCCAGTTTATTTACCAATAAATAACTCAACACAGATTGGGTAGCGATCATTAATCCCAGTCTGGCTTTGGCTAGTTCTGGCGAAGAAATTTTCACCTCTCCCCAAATAGGGCACTGACACCAGAAAACCTCAACAGCTTGACTTAAATTTAATGCCATTTTTTCCCAGTTCACAACATCACACACATCAGGAAATTCTAAATTGTCTATCACTTGTATTAACTGGGCAGTTAGACGAGCCTCTGCTGGGTGATTAAGGCGGAGTGTTTGATCATCTTTGAGCCAAGGTATTTGCTCTACTGACACCAAACTTACAAGACTTGGTTGATGCCCACCACAGTTTTCACTCATATTTGGCATCGGTTCTCTAAGTTTAATCAATCCTTCTCTGTGAGCTAGTAGCAACAATGAGTAGCAGCGTGCATGAGCGTATTGGATAGCAAATAAGCGAGACTGATGTTGTATGGTAATTTTGCCTTTGTCCCTTTCCCAATTTTCTCCTAAACTCCTGGTTACCAGGGTTTGCAACCAACTAGCTAAAAATGGATGAGTTAATTGTAAATAAATCCATCCTGGAGGAACTGTTTGCACGGCAAAAACGTCCTCACTGATTGCTGATAAGTGAGAAACAATTCCACTGGCCAATTCCATAGTTGTTTGATTATGAGATTTCGCCTCCCCTAAGGCTACACCTGAAATATATAAGACTCGACTATGGTCTCTAACTTTGTATAGAGAAAATTTTCTAGTTTTTATGCTTGTAAGTCGATTATTAGAAGTAGAAATACTTAGAACATACAACAAATAACTGTATATTAAGTTTTTAATTGCTATATACTTGCACACTAGTAGCTTCTAATATACTATGGGCTTATTCTAAAAAAGTAACTCTTACTGATTTGTATATTTTGGTCAGCTATCTTAAGATATAAATCTAATCTTAATGAAGAAAAATGAGAGTAGCATAAAATTTGATGAATATTAGATGAATAGTAAGTAAACTTTACTACCATCATTGTACAGTAGAAAGTATAACAAAAGAGTAGAGCGCAAACTCATTGCTTTTCTACTCTTTGGATGGCTGACGCTGTTAGGCGTTAAGCCTACTCTGCCAACACAAAGACACTCCTTGCACCTTTTTATGACGTCTTTGTCTTCAGCCGAACGCTCTTTGTTACCTATGCAATCTCCATCTTCTTTTTCTGAGGCATCACGGCCTTTTTTAACTTGGCAACGGATTCTTGACTGGGCTCAAGAACACTACCGCTGCCGCACCTTTAGCAAAGATGAACGCATTCCAGCCCGACCTGGATTGCTCTACTTGGTGCAAAGGGGCGCAATCCGTATGGTAGGAACCGCACAAGTTAGTGCCACTGCCAGTCAGCTAACCTCTCGACGAATTAACAGAACTCCAGAGGAAGCCTTCTTAGGTTTTGTCGGTGCGGGACAGCCTTTTGAAATTGTTGCTCAGTCACCATTCACGCTCCAAGCATACGCCCATGTTGACCAAACTGCGGTGCTGTGGATGTACTGGCACGACTTAGACAACTGGCCTCACTTTCGGCGTGAAGTAATGGATGCCTTTAGGTATCAGCACCAGCGTAAATTGCTGTGGCTGAGTGCCTTGGGACAACGGCGCACAATTGACCGACTCTTAGGATTTCTTACACTGTTGATTGAGGAATATGGAGAGCCGTCAATGAGCGAAACTGATCCCGATGTGATTCGTGGCTATTGTCTGCCCTTCCCCCTTACCCATGCCCAAATTGGTAGCGCTATCGGTTCGACTCGCGTTACTGTAACTCGCTTGATGGGCAAATTGCGTCAACGCGGTCTAATCCTCACCCAAGGAGATAATCTTATTTGCTTGCCGGCAGAGTCGATAAATCGAGTCAGCTAAAACGCAGTTCAGATCTGGTCACAAAAAGCCACAGCAAGTTAGAGTCAGCAACACCGACTTGCTGTTAGGTTTGAGCAATCTGTTTGACCACCACAAACAGATTGTGCTTGATTGGGTAGTTTGTTGATTAAAAAATCTCAATGCTCAATTTGTTCTGTTTACCAAAACATTTAAAAGGGAGAATAAATGTTTTTGGTAATGAGCAGTCCATAGCCCTTGCGTCCGCCCCAACGGCAAGGGCTACACCATATTGAGGCAACATTTCAGGGGCAAAAGCGTATGGGATGCTACCCGGACTATCAGTAAACTCAGACTGGGCTTGGGTGGTCGTGGATTAAACTCCACATCAGACCATTGGGTTGACCACTCAAATGGCCTAGGAAAAAAACTTCTCAAACCTAATTTGGACTTTAAGTTCCGATTTTTGCTGAAAATTAAAGTATTGAAAAGCATTAATAATGAATGAAACTTTTCATTCCACATCCTGGTTTGGGCATGATAATTTTTTCCCAAAATCACAGCAGAAGCACCAGTGACCGATAAAATATTCGTTACTTACCTAACTTATCTCTTGGATGGAAACTCACTCTTAGAGGTTTATATCTAGCCTGTTTGCAGAGCTGATAAAGCTATAAAAGAAATATTTGTTCATATTTTTAGTAACTGTAATTATTAATGTCTAGTTCGTAATTCGTAATTGTTCTATCAGGACAAATTGTATTTTGCCAATCAATAAATTAAAAGTAGGAAATTGTATCCTGAACTTATGAATTATGAATTACGAACTACGAATTAGTCATTATTTAATCATTGGTCATTTACAAAAAAAAAATGACTTATGACAACAGGTTAATTATTAGATGTTAGCCCGCTTCAGAAGAATTGGTGGTAGCTCCATCCAGTGTGTTTACCATGAGTTTTTGTTGTGATAGTTTTAACATTTCTTGATTCCATTCCGGGGTGGCAAACTGAGGCAAAATTTCTTGACTGAAGGCTTCCGCCGCTTTGGAACGATAACGATTAGGATTAAAAATCATCCATAGCGTTCGCTTGACGACGACACCTTCAATAGGAGTACATCGTAGTACACCCATTTGTAATTCTTTGGTGATGGCTGAGGTGGAGACAAATGCTGCTCCCAAGCCTGATTGCACGGCATTTTTGATTGCTTCTATGGAATTTAGTTCCATTTCGAATTTAAAGCGCCTGGTATCAATATCAGAACGTGCTAACACCTGGTCAATCACCTTGCGGATAGTTGATTGTGAGTCCAGGGCAATGAATTGTAGTTTATATAGGTCTTCTTTTTGAATTTTGTCGAGTTTGGCAAAGGGATGGAATATCGGTAAAATCAGGGCTAGTTCATCCTCAGCATAAGGGATAACTTCTAAACATTCTGCCAATTCAGAGGGAATTTCCCCACCGATAATCGCGAGATCAACTTGTCCATTAGCTACACTCCAAGCGGTTCGCCGGGTAGAGTGGACGTGCAATTGCACAGCCACATCTGGATATTTTTGCCGGAACATACCGATCATTTTAGGCAACAAATAAGTGCCAGTAGTTTGAGAAGCGCCGACAATTAAAGTACCACCTTGGAGACTTTGTAAATCTTCGACAGCGCGGCAGGTTTCCTGACATAGACTGAGGATTTTTTCCCCGTAGCTTAATAGTAGATGACCGGCTTCGGTTAATTGTGCGCGACGACCTCCACGGTCAAATAAAGGCACATCCAGCTGCCGTTCTAAATTTTGGACTTGCAAACTCACCGCAGGTTGGGAGACGTAAAGACTATCAGCAGCCCGCTTAAAGCTCCCTTCTGCAGCGATCGCTTTCAGGATACGTAACTGATCTAAAGTAAAAGGAAGGTCAGACATAAGGCTAAACCCACAAATTTTGAAAGGAGCAGCTTGGGCAACAAATCAAGTTTTTCAGCTTTTTACTGGGCTTGTTTTGTTGCATCTTCAACTTGAAGGCTTTACTCGAAAAAGACAGTACCACAACATTTTGACCCTACCAATCTCAGATTTTGGATTTGGGATTTTCGATGGTCTTTTGGTTCGAGCAAGGTTGCCAGGAAAGCGGAACAAATCTGAAATACTCGTTGCATTGCTTAGGCTTCGCCAACGTCAACATAAAATCACAAATCTCAAATCCAAAATTGTTTCACTAAAGTTCACTTTTGAACACCTTGTGGTAATGATTGTGCTAAGTTAAATTTTTGTTATATTACTTCACCTATGTATACGATGCTGAATTTTTGGCTTACTCCCAGTCATTTTGTCATGTTGGGGTTAGAATTAACATTCGCGATCGCCCACAGTGGGGGAGCTGCCCTGCGTCCTTGGGCAGAAAAACACATAGGGCCAAGGCTTTATCGCATTTGCTTTGCATTAGTTAGTTTACCGTTAGCTGTAATCTTAATTATTTACTTTTTCAATCATCGTTATGATGGCTTGCAACTTTGGTTGGTACAGGGGGTGCCAGGAGTGAGGGTAGTGGTTTGGGTATTGTCAGCAATTTCCTTTTTATTTTTGTATCCTGCCACCTTCAATTTACTAGAAATTGCCGCCATTCAAAAGCCCCAAGTCCACTTGTTCGAGACAGGGATTATTCGTATTACCCGGCATCCCCAGATGGTAGGACAAATAATATGGTGTCTTGCCCATACCCTCTGGATCGGAACTAGCTTTACCCTGGTTACTTCCATGGGGTTGATATTTCATCACTTGTTTGGAGTTTGGCATGGAGATCGCCGTCTTGCTGTCCGCTATGGTGAGGCCTTTGAAATTGTCAAACAAAGGACATCAGTTATTCCTTTCCGAGCAATTATTGATGGTCGTCAATCTATCAAATGGCAGGAATTTATCCGCCCGGCTTATTTAGGTGTAGGAATTTTTATAGCTCTACTTTCGTGGGCACACCCCCTGTTAATTATGGCAACTAGTAAGATATTATGGTAGTTTGAGATGATCCCCGCTATCAAAAGAAAATACAAGTTAGGGAAAATTTATGCTGATCAACTGCTACCAAATCAATGTAGGATAAATTCAAATAAGTTATCAGTAGGGGTGCGCTCAGTCAGTTTGATATTTTATCTGGGTGTGTTACCAGTCAAATGCCTCTATCGGGGAAGTGATAACACAGCATAAATTCCTTGGACACAGAAACAACTAGGAGTTAAAAACTCAAACTGGCGAGGCCATGAGTTGCCCTAACTTTTTGTCAGAGTGAAAATCAACGCTGGAGTAGTTGCATAATAATGTTTCCCCCAAAGCTTATGTAAGCAAAGACTGGCTTGCAAATTCCCGCTACTGATAGCTAGTTTAATAAAAAAACCTTATAAATCTAGAGGCGTCATGGTGTTGTCGGTTAGTGAGCGGACATTTACTCAAGAAGTTTTACAATCTCCAATTCCTGTTTTAGTTAATTTTGAAGCTCCCTGGTGCGGGTTGTGTCGCATTATTCACCCTCTGTTGTTGCAATTTAATGCTCAATGTGGGGATAAAATTAAGTTGGTAGGGGTTAATGCTGATAATAATTTTAAACTGGCTAACAGTTACCGACTCAAGTCACTGCCAACTTTACTGTTGGTTGAAAATGGCATAATTCGGCATCGCCTAGAAGGTTTCCGTGGTAAAGAAGATTTACGTCTAGCTTTAGAAGAAATTAAACTCACTTACAACACCCGTTCTAAAACATACAATCATCTGACAACAGCAGACTTGGGATGTCGTTCAGCATAAATAGGGTCTTGAGGAGTAGTTACTGGTTATTAGTAACACGATTGCCCGCTTTCTATTCCCTAGGAGACAGTTTCTAAAATATAAAACCATGCTTAATTACCCCACTCAATAACCTTTGGGTGGGGTATTTTATCCTCAAGGGTGTGTGTCAAAATTATTAACAGTTCCGCCAAGTTAGTCAATAATTCTAAAAGTAAGCGTCAGTGATGGAAGTAATCTATGAATATGCCTGGCTAATTCCAGTATTCCCGCTTGTGGGAGCAATGCTGGTTGGTCTGGGATTAATTTCTTTAAATCAGGTGACAAACCGCCTGCGGCAACTCAACGCTGTACTGATCATTTCCTTGATGGCAGCAGCGATGGGTATGTCATTGACCTTGCTGTGGAGCCAAATTCAAGGACACGAAGCTTACCTTCGCACCCTGGAATGGGCAGCAGCAGGAAACTTTCACCTGAGTATGGGCTACACTATCGATCATTTAACAGCCCTGATGCTAGTGGTTGTCACCACAGTAGCCTTATTAGTCATGGTCTACACCGATGGCTATATGGCCCATGACCCAGGATACGTCAGGTTTTACGCCTATCTCAGTTTATTTGGTTCCTCCATGTTGGGTTTAGTAGTTAGTCCCAACCTGGTGCAAATTTATATATTCTGGGAATTAGTCGGGATGTGTTCTTACTTGCTGGTCGGCTTTTGGTATGATCGCAAGGCGGCAGCAGATGCTTGTCAAAAGGCATTCGTAACTAACCGCGTGGGTGACTTTGGTCTACTACTTGGCATCCTAGGACTTTTCTGGGCTACGGGAAGCTTTGATTTTGCGGTCATGGGTGATCGCCTCTCCCAATTGATAGAAACAGGCTCTGTGAGCAATCTCCTTGCCATCTTATTGGCAATTTTGGTATTCCTAGGGCCGGTGGCAAAATCCGCGCAATTTCCTCTGCACGTCTGGCTCCCAGATGCAATGGAAGGCCCAACCCCCATTTCTGCCCTAATTCACGCCGCAACAATGGTGGCAGCCGGTGTCTTTCTCATTGCCCGGATGTACCCAGTGTTTGAACACGTCCCAGCAGCCATGAACGTCATTGCCTTTACCGGAGCATTTACGGCTTTTTTGGGTGCCAGCATCGCCATGACCCAGAACGATATCAAAAAGGGTCTAGCTTACTCCACCATTTCCCAATTAGGTTACATGGTGATGGCGATGGGATTAGGCTCATACAGTGCAGGATTGTTTCACCTCATGACCCATGCCTACTTTAAGGCAATGTTGTTCTTGGGTTCTGGTTCGGTGATTCATGGTATGGAAGCTGTTGTCGGTCATGACCCCACTTTCGCTCAAGATATGCGATTGATGGGACGACTACGACAGTATATGCCAATCACGGGAATTACCTTCTTGATTGGTTGCTTGGCAATTTCTGGTATCCCACCTTTTGCCGGCTTTTGGTCAAAAGATGAAATTCTTGGTAGCGCTTTTGAAGCTAACCCACTTCTTTGGTTGATTGGCTGGTTAACTGCCGGTATTACAGCTTTCTATATGTTTAGAATGTACTTCATGACATTTGAAGGCAAATTCCGGGGGAATGACGAGAAAATCAAGGATAAGCTGAAAAAAGCCGCCGCTCCCATTATTTTGGAATTAGAGTCAGCCCAACCAGCACCTAATTTTGGACCTGGGGCAATGAAAAAAGGAGAATTGGCAGCAAAAGGTGGACATGACTCCCACGTACACCACAGCGATAGTCCCCATGAATCGCCTTGGACGATGACTTTGCCTTTAGCACTCTTGGCCATACCCTCAATTTTGATTGGTTTGCTGGGCACACCTTATGCCAATTACTTCGAGCAGTTTATTTTTCCGCCCAGGGAAACCTTCACAGGGGTCTTGGAAAAGGCTGCTGAGTTTAACCCCACGGAGTTTTACGTCATGGCGGGGGCTTCAGTGGGGATTTCCTTAATTGGTATTACCTTGGCTTCGTTGATGTACTTGTGGGGCAAAATTGACCCAGCTGCGATCGCATCTCAAATTAAACCACTTTACGATCTATCCCTGAACAAGTGGTACTTTGATGACATTTACCATCGTGTCTTTGTTCTGGGCTTACGTCGTCTAGCTAGACAAGTGATGGAAGTTGACTTTCGCGTGGTAGATGGTGCTGTTAACCTTACAGGCTTTTTCACTCTGGTAAGTGGTGAAGGTCTGAAGTACCTAGAAAACGGTCGCGCTCAATTTTATGCCTTAATTATCTTTGGGGCTGTTTTGGGATTGGTGATAGTTTTTGGTATAACTTGATATAGACCACAGGGGAAAGGTAATGGAATCATCTTTAACCTTACCCCTGTTTTACACAAATTTTGTCAAAGTTTGTTGCCACAGCCCAGAATTTTAGTACCGCCTTAATCAAGAAACTTAAATGTTAAAATTATTTAAGTTTTGAGGGGTTCTCACAGAGAAAGATCCAATATGCAGGACGTAAAGTTACTGAAATTTCGGGTGTAAAAAAACGAAAAATTTTCCTTCGTTGCGAAAATTTGTTTTCTACTCATTAGTATTACTGGTTTCAGTTTGCAGCTTGTTGTTCACAGCACCTACCGCCATTGCTGCTGTAGATGGGACTACACAGTATATTGCTTTTGACACATCCACATCAAACGGATGGAAAAATGGATAACGGAGGAACTATGGGAATCCGGTTTTATTTATGAAAAAACTAGGTATAGTAAGGTGACTTATGATGAAATCCGTAATGCAGCCTTATTAAGACTTTGATGCCGTACTCTCCTCGCTTTAGGGAAGCCATGCCCCTTGGGCTACGGGCACCCTGCATTTCTGTTCAAAAATCCAATAGTAGCCCTTCATATTAGAATACTCTTAGTGTTAAGAATAATAAGGTTTTTGACGCTAAGTCAACGGCATTGTTATATATTATTCAAAATATTTTGGGTGAAGCTGGTTATATAAATATTTATTTAATATAATCTTACTTTCTAGAAGTGAACCTTATGAGAAAAAACTCTCATAATCCCCATGACTACCAATCCAGAACCATGTAACTGTATCACCATCAAAAACATCAATTAGCTCGATAATTGCCAGTGATTCGGACCAGAAATGTTGAATGTCGTTACAAAACTTTACATAGTTAGATATAGTAGTCCTATCAAAGGTGAAAATGTCAACATCTCATAATATCTTCCATCCAATGAACATAACTGATTTGTTGACACATACAAGCTTGAAGGT
>NZ_JANQDJ010000023.1:0-16124 GCF_029891685.1 Umezakia ovalisporum Ak1311
CTAATCATTTACACGCAGTAATTATTATCTGTAGGAATGTATTGCAATACACCCCTACAACAGAATCCATGTCTATATCAAATTCCCTATTGCGATCGCCTTCTCAAACAATAGGTGCAATTGTGCGAGGCTTTAAAGGTGCTGCAACTAAACAAATTAACCAAATACGCGATTTACCAGGAACACCAATATGGCAGCGTAATTACTATGAATCTATTATTCGCAGTGAAAATGATTTGAATCGGGTTCGAGAATACATTATCAATAATCCGATTCAATGGGATTTAGATGAGGAAAATCCTACCAATCATAAATCCGTAGGGGCGTATTGCAATACGCCCCTACTTCCTTAGCTAAAGCATTGACTAACCAAGGTTGACCCTGGGTTAAATAGTAGGCGTGTTCAGTGGCTTCGGGGGTAAAGATTTGTCCTGTGGCTGCGGTTTGTTCTTCATACAGACTCTTTACATCTTCTAAGGTGAAATTACTTAAAGTCAGAGAGCGCACCTTGATATTAAATGGGGATATTAAATGGGCTAGAGGTATTTAACCTATCACTACCACCAGAGGCTACCTTATAATCCCTCACATCCCGCATCCCGATTAACGCCACACATTGGGGGAAACCTTGGGGGCGACGGGGATAACCGGAGCGTAATTGTCGCAGTACGGAAATTAAAGTTTCATCACTTAAAGCATCAATTTCATCTAAGAATACCACCAGGGGTAAGGGAGAGTCAGTTGCCCAAGTGCTTAAAAATGTGCCTATTTGGGAGCCAGTATTTACTTCTGGCCATGTAGTGGGCTGTAGATTAGCTGGTAGGTGAAATTTAACCGACTGTTTCCACTCATCTAAAATTCCTCGTTCAGCAGTTCCCGGCTCATGGGGAAATACTGCGCCCACTTCTAAGGATAGTAACACAGCGGTGTATTTACCACTGGCTGTTAATTCCTGTGCTAGGGTGAGCATGGCAGTGGTTTTACTGGTTTGTCTGGGTGCATGGATAACAAAGTAATTGCGCTGCTCAATCAGGCGTCTTAACTCTGGTAAGCGTTCACTGGTGGATAGGGTGTAGTGTATATCCAGTTGACAAGGGCCAGCAGTGTTAAACCATTTAGTCATAAAGGTTTAAGTATAGCTTGATTTGATTATAAGTTCTATGATTGTTCACGGTTGACCAGTAAGAAGGATCCGGGGGTTAGAAACCCGGATATCAGACTGGGTGTTAAATATAACAGTATAAATAGGGTTAGCAACTATTACTTAGAGTATCATATGTAACCTACAACTCCACTAAAAGTCGACTTTCCCTATCAGAGGGGGATTAAAATCCCTAACTATACAGTTAGTTCCCCATTGCCGAACTATAGCCTCCTGTGTTTCACCAGGAAGACATTAGCCTCTAGGGGCACACAAGTGGGAAAGTCTCACCATCTAAGTCTTGTAGAGACCCACCATGGAACATCTCTATTCACGAAACTTTTGTATAGTTTCAATAAGTTGGTCGATTTCTGATTCTAAAGTTAAATAGTGGACAGTGGCCCGGATACAATCAGGATCAGCAATTGTGCGAGTTAGTATCTTTTGTGATTCTAAGAATTGCACTAGTTGGAAATGAACTCGCGATTTTTCCTGGGTGAGTTGAAAGGAAACTATCCCGGTGGCGGGTGGGGATGTTCGCAGACATTGGACGTTGGGTAATGTGGCTAATCTTTGCCAAAGATATTCACTGTTGCGGCAGATTTGCTGATAACGTTCTTGTGAGGTTCCCCATTGCTGATGAATAGCGATCGCCTCTGTTAAACCAACATATAATGGAGTGGCTGAGGTGGATACTTCATATCTTCTTCCGTCGGGTTGCCAATTTACAGGTTCACCTTGACTATTGACCATAACCCCACGCAAGCCGATAAATGTGGGTTGTAAATGTTCTCTCGCTTCAGGACGCACATATAAACCGCCTACACCTGCAGGGCCACATAACCATTTGTGTCCTGTAAAGGCATAAAAATCTGCCCCTAATTCGCTTAAATTTAAAGGTAATGAACCAACTGATTGGGCTGCATCTACTAGAATCAATGTATGATTGTCTCTGCAGAGTTTAACAACTTTGTCAAGAGTTAAAACTTGTCCTGTGTTCCAGAAGACATGACTGACAATGACTAGGCGAGTCTTGGGGCTTAAGTGTTGACTAATGACTTTGACAGGATCCCCTGCATTTAAAGTTTGCTTAAGGGGACAGATGGTAACTTCTACAGCAAATCTCCGGGCGATTTCCTGGGATGCAGCAATTACTCCTGGATGTTCGCAGTCAGATATTAACATATGATCACCAGTACGCCAATCTATCCCCCACATGGCAATATTGCAGCCCACGGTAACATCTTCTGTTAAAGTGATAGTCTCTGGTGGTGCTTGCAATTCAGAAGCCATCGCTGCTCTGAGATTTTGTTTTGCTTCAATAACTTTGGCAAAGGCTTCATTACCAAAAGGACCAGCTTGTTGGATGTCAGCTTGGGCTTGAGTAATAGCATTCATCGCTTTTTGAGGCATCGGACCTTGTCCACCATAGTTAAAATAGAATTTATTGCCTAAAGCGGGAAATTGTTTTCGATGTTGATGTAACTGAGTTTGTCTAACAGAAATATTAGTCATAAATATTTCAAAATAGGAATCACTGGATTCTTCTAGTCTCCCACTCTCCCAGTCCATTGGAGAATTTAGTTTAATTCACAACTAGTTAAGCTACTTGTATTATCACCACATGGGGTTAATTATTGTTAACTTAAAGGAATGTTAATCAATGCTGAACACTTACTGCAATATCAACGCTGTAAACGCCGTCCTGTTTTAGATACCCACGGCGATATACCTCAGCGTGATGTTCCCAATGAGTTGCTAATCAAATTGCAACAAGATAAAATCGCTCATCGTATGAGTATTTTGAGTGAGTTGAGTGATTATTATCAGCCAGATTACCCACGGCGTAACTGGAAAGCAGGACAAGCAGCGACCTTAGAGTTAATGCAGCGTGGCGTTAAGTATATTTACGGTGGAGTTCTGTTAGCTAATTATCAAGATTTAGCAGTTCAAACAAATCAAGATTTTTCCCCATCCTTTGGATATGAACAATACACTTTCCTGAGTCGTCCTGATTTACTTGTAAAACAACCAGGACAATCTCGTTTTGGGAATTGGATGTATGTTCCGGTAAATATAGAATTGGGTAAGCGTCCAAAGCAAGAATATCAAATTGTTGTTGCTTTTCACGCTCAAGTCTTAGCAAAGGTACAGGAAATTATCCCCGAACAAGCTTGGTTGCTGTTGCGTAGCAAAGACAGGCAGTACACAGTGGATCTATACAAATTGATACCACAAATGCAAGTAATTTTGCTCGAGTTACTCCAAGCATTAGAGTCACCACAACCACCCGAGGTATTTATTTCCCGCCAAAAGTGTAATCTTTGCCATTGGTATAGTCATTGTTATGCCATCGCGCAATCACAGCAACATCTTTCTTTACTACCAGGAGTCACTCCTGTTCGCTACAACCAACTTCAGGCTTTGTCTATTAATACCCTAGATACCCTAGCTCACACCAGTCCTTTGCTGTTAGAAAACCTTCCTGGTTTTGATAGGGTAGTTGCATCTAAGCTGATAATACAAGCGCAATCTGTACTACACAGGGAACCCTTTCTGTTAGCTGACCTGTTACCCACAGAGAAGATGACATTGGCGGCTCCTGTGGAGCTTTATTTTGATATTGAAGCACAGCCAGATTTGGATTTAGATTATTTGTTGGGGATTTTGGTTGTGGATAAGCAAGCCAATACAGAAAAATTTTATTCGTTTTTGGCTGAACGACCAGAACAAGAAGAATTCATTTGGCAGCAATTTCTCGATTTAGTTTGGCAATATCCTGAAGCACCAATTTATCATTTTTGTGTGTACGAATTTGATACAGTTAAACGCCTAGCGAAACTTTACCGCACTCCCCATTCTTCAGTTAATCCTGTATTGAATCGGTTTGTGGATGTGTATGAGCAATTAACTAAAAGTGTTGCTTTGCCCGTAGAAAGTTATGCCCTCAAAGCCATCGCGCGATGGTTGGGCTTTGAATGGCGGGAAAAAGAAGCCAGTGGTGCTAAGTGTATTTATTGGTATGACCAGTGGTTAGAAACAGGCGATCGCACTTTACTGCAAGTTATTCAAAGTTATAACGAAGATGACTGTCGTGCTACCCGTAATGTCAAGGATTGGCTATTTCAATTTGTACAAAATGAATCTAGTTACAGACCTATTTAATTTTTCAAATTAATAAAAAACTGTTCACTTTCAACATTATCCCACCCAAACTAATTTACATGCTAAAATATCACTGGTGACGTGAGGAAAATCCTCTCAGTAATTTGGCTGGATGAACCAATAATACCGCTTAATCGTAGCTGTAGGATTGTCAAATAAACTGACCACAATTGACGAAAAACAGATGAAGCTAATTAATAAACATTCACTTTTTGCGCGAACTATTTACATTAGCATAGCGATTATAATTACTAGTATATTTCTGACGAATCCCCATGTCAATGCCTTTGAATTTAGTGATATAGAATTGATTGGTAAAGTAACTTTACCTAAAGGTTTAACTTTTAAAAATACCGAAGTTGGCGGGTTATCTGGAATTACCTACGATGGTAAAAGTAACTTTTATTATGCTATTTCTGATGATCGGGGAGAAAAGGCTCCTCCTCGGTTTTATACTTTCACAATTGACTTAACCAAAGGTAAACTAGAAAACAGTGATGTTGCTATTGCTGGGGTAACTACTCTGTTAAATACAGATAATCAACCTTTTCCCAAAGGTCAAAGTGATACAGAAGGTATTGCTTTGACTAACAATGATACTGTTTTCATTTCTTCTGAAGGCCATGTAGCAAAATCAATTAATCCTTTTATTCAAGAGTTTTCCCTTGATTCTGGTCAAGTAGTCAAAACATTATCTATACCAAATAAGTTTTTACCAGACAAAAGCGGTAAGCAGGGTATTCGCGATAACTTAGCTTTTGAAAGTCTGACGATTACACCTGACAACCAACATTTGTTTACCGCTACAGAAAATGCCTTAATTCAAGATGGGACAGCAGCTAAATCTAATCTTGGTAGTCTGTGTCGGATTTTGCAGTATAATCTGCTCACCAATAAACTAGAGAAAGAATTTTTGTACCAAACTGAACCAGTAGCGGAAATGTTCAATATCACTGGTAGGTTTGCTAGTGGCTTAACTGATTTACTAGCCTTAGATAATCAAGGAAACTTCCTCAGTATAGAACGGTCTTTTAATGGCTTGGGATTTTTGAGTTCGCTATTTCAAGTTTCTTTGGTAGGTGCTGATCAAATTCAGAATATGGATAGTTTTTTAGCAGTTAATTCTCAGAAATTCAAACCAGTTAAGAAAAAACCATTATTGCAGAACTTGGATGTCTTGTTAGATAACATCGAAGGTTTAACCCTTGGCCCTTGGCTACCTGATGGAAATCGCGCCTTAATCTTGATCAGTGATAACAATTTTAATTCACTGCAAACCACGCAAATCATAGCTTTTAAACTCAAAACAAAATCACCAATGAACAGATTATTACGCCGTTTAATTCCTCGTTGACAGGGTTTGGAAGGGATGGCGATGGCTTTTGTTTGAAAAAGAGAGTCAAAATTTATACTTTTATCTATGTTTGGCACGTATGGCTGGGTCGGTAAATTGAACCAGGTTTGCGCCCAGGCTTTGAATTGCTAAAATTCTGTGTTACCATATTGTGCCAAACTTAGTTGCAAAAGCCGAAAAAAAATTCAGGTTTTTCCAAAAAAGACTTGACAAGTTTAAAAAAAAGAGCAACAATGGAAAAGTTGCAAATCAAGGGACTGTAGTTCAATTGGTTAGAGCACCGCCCTGTCACGGCGGAAGTTGCGGGTTCGAGCCCCGTCAGTCCCGTTCTAAGTTTCGCTGGTTTTGAGTAACTCAGCAGATACTACATGTTTGAATGAAGATATCAATATCAAGAAACTGTAAAGAACCTAAACTGCACCACAAATCAGTGATTTTCTCTCCTTGATCAAAGGTCTAATAAACCATAACGTTTTTGTAAATCCAGTAACTTCATTCTCGCCTCACCTGCATTGTCCGCCAAATCAGCAAATTCAACAAACCGGCGCAGTTCCTTCTTGAGCAAATTGCGTTCTACTTCTACGGTTTCTCTATCCAAATCCGGTGGCAATACAATCATATCAAATATAGTAGCCCGTTCTTTACCAATATGAGGACGTAAAACTCGCCCCCGACGTTGAATAAACTGGCGAGGATTTCCTGAACTAGATAAAATCACCGCCGTTTTAATGGCGGGAATATCAACACCTTCATCTAAACAACGAATTGCTACTAAACCCTGTAGTTCCCCAGTTTCAAATTGACAGCGTAAAATTTCCCGTTCTTTTAAACAAGTGTCAGCAGTATAAGTACTTACCCTATATCCCAAATCCACACCTAGAATTTTGGCTACCGCTTTGAGTTGACCCAAAGAAGAATCCTGTCCCGCTTCTTGAGAACTATCGCTGCAATAAAAAAGTGTGTGGGTGGTTTCCCTGCGAGTACTCATTAAATCTCGCAAAGCTGTTAATTTATTTTCCGCCGCACCAATTAACCTGGCGCGTTGGATTAATAATGGCTTTAAATCTTCGTTGTCTTCAAAGTTGATTCCTTGGTTATATTCTTTTTCTCTATATAATAGCGATCGCCCGATTTTTTTGGTTAACTTTAAATAAGCAATACTTTCCGCCTCAGTCAATTCCACAAGTATGGGATAATACAAATAATGTACCAAAGCTCCTTGAGTGATAGCATCCCTTAAGGTGAACTCTGGTTGCAGAACTGGGCCAAAATAGTCGAACAAAGATTGAGTACCACAGTCATCAAAATATCTTTCTGGTGTTGCTGATAAAGCCAACCGTAACCCCACACGACGAGGTAAATTTTCCTCTAACCTTGGTGCGCCCAAATTATGGGCTTCATCACCAATAATTAAAGTCTTAGGGGGAAAATACTTCAGTTGAGACTGAAATCCATCACCAATTAATGTGGAGTTGGTAGTAATTACCGTGACGAATTTTTGAGAACCGGAACGCAGATTATAAAGTTGGGTAGATAATTGACTTTGCCAAGTGCGTAAATTCTCAAAAGCTAGGATAGGTTGCAAATTAAACTTTTCACATTCTCGCCCCCATTGAGTAACAAGATGACGATAAGGACACACCACCAACAAAACTTGTAAATTAATCTGCCGGTATAATTCACAAGCAATGGCTAACGCTGTAATAGTCTTACCACTACCAGTAGCCATTTTTAGTGTACCTCTACCATGATTAGCGAACCAGCTGGTAATAGCTTGTCGTTGATATATCCGTAATTGCAGAGATACAGGCATCATTGGCCCTAGAAAACCAGGTAAATGCTCTACCAAATAATTAGTCATTAGTCATTAGTCATTAGTCATTGGGAAGTCACAATCTTTTCCCCATTCCCGACACTCCATTTAATAACTCCTCCAAACCCCAACCAAGGAACCCTGTACCTGCACCTGTGTAGCAAGTACTTGAATCGGTTGGTACTTAGGATTTGCAGGCTTAAGGATAACGTAATCGCCCTGGCGATAAAAACGTTTTAAAGTAGTACCATATCCATCAACCCTAGCAGCGACAATAATCCCATTTTTTAACTGATCCGGTTCTAATACTGGATGCAGAAACACCAAATCTCCATTAGCAATTAAATCCTCAATCATGCTATCGCCAGCCACCCGCAAACCGTAGCTTTGCGGAGGTAAAGAAATATTAGAAAAGTCTAAATGATCTATAGCATCAGTAAAAGGTTCAATTAAACCACCAGCCGCAATTGTGCCTAAAATTGGGATACCCTGCTTAACAGGATGCAAAATCCGAATCGTTCGCGCCTTACCTTCATTCCAATCTATATATCCTTTGGTGCGTAAATGCTCTAAACGACTTTGAATTGGTGCAGGTGATTTCAGCTTCATTGCTGCCATCATTTGCCGAATAGAAGGAGAATATTGGTGAATACGAATATATTCTACCAACCAATAGTATAATTCTTGTTGAGCTTCTGTTAGACTTTCCATAAATTAATCCAGAAGTAAATACAAATGCCTTTAGGACATTAGTACTATAAAAAATTCCAGATCACAAGATCGCAGTAAAAATATAAAAGGCAAAAGAAAGATAATTGTCTTGTGCTTTTGCCCTCTAAATTTTTAATCTGTGCCTAAAATACTAGCCAGCAAAGCTTTTTGAGCATGTAAACGATTTTCGGCTTGTTGCCAAACCCTTGACTGAGAACCCTCAAGAACTGCGGCGGTAATTTCTTCACCGCGATGAGCTGGTAAGCAGTGCAAAACAATTGCCTCTGGGTCAGCAAGACTTAATAAATGTTCAGAAATTTGGTAAGGTTGAAAAACTGGTAAACGATTATCGGCTTCAGTTTCTTGCCCCATACTTGCCCAAACGTCAGTATACAGTACAGCAGATCCCTTGGCTGCTAACTCTGGGTCATTAGTCAAAACAACTTCAGTTTGAGCAGATGCTATCCCACGTGCTTGTTCTACAATTCTTGGATCAGGTTCATATCCTTCAGGAGTGGCTACTCTGACATTAACTCCTGCCAAAGCGCAACCCAACATGAGAGAATTAGCTACATTATTGCCATCACCTACGTAAGTCAAAGTTAATCCAGAAAAACTACCAAAGCATTCTCGAATTGTCAATAAATCAGCTAATATCTGACAAGGATGCTCTGAATCTGTAAGCGCATTAATTACAGGAATCCGGGCATAACTAGCAAAAGTTTTCAAGTCTTGTTGTGCAAAGGTGCGAATTGCCAAAATATCTAAATATCGATCCAATACCCGTGCGGTATCTTCTAAAGGTTCCCCGCGACTAACTTGAGTGACATTAGGATTGAGATCAATTACCTGTCCACCCAATTGGTACATTGCCACAGTAAAACTAACTCGCGTGCGAGTTGAAGCCTTAGAGAACAACAAACCCAAAACCTTATTGCAATGCAACTTCAACTTTTGTGATTTGAGTTGAGTTGCTAGTTGCAAAAGTTCTTCAAGTTCCTGAGAACTCAAATCTGCCAAGCTTAATAAATCTCGTCCTATCAACGCTGCCATGCTTCCGCTCTGTAAAAGAACAATAATCGATTTCTGTTCCTTGACCTAGCTGGGTCAAAAAAAGTACAGTTTTAAACCTGTAACAAATATTTTTGCATCCAGCGCAGTATTTCAGTTAGTTTTTCCTACGCTCATTAATCCACCAACTTCACCAGCCATTAAATTCACTAATTTTTTAGAGTTGACTGTTCTGGAACTACTTAACTATGGGTTCTAGGGTAACCAGGGAAATAAATTTTTTGCACTTGACGATAGACAATCAAATTATATATGCTAATATAGGTGTTCGGTAAGCGCTTCAGAGCGGTCATTAAACCTGCCAGCATAGCACAGTGGTAGTGCATCCGACTTGTAATCGGAAGGTCGTCGGTTCAAATCCGACTGCTGGCTTTCTAGAACAACTCTACACTAGTTCCTAAAAACTTAAAAAAGCCATCGTCATAATTTCTTTGGCCAGTAATCTATCCACATACTACGCTAAATGTGAATTGAATATAGTTTTAATGAATTTCTAGGAAAGTCTCCATGGAAATATATGTAGAAATACAAATTAATGCGACTTTTGAAATTCTATAGCAATTACTCACCAATTTTGATAGCTACCCCCAAGGGAATCTGTTGATTATAAAAGTTGAGAGTGACATAAACAAAGGACAAAAATTGATAGTTTTGATTCAGCCTTAAGAGGGTGGAGGAATGAAGTTTACACCCACTGTCTTAGAAGCCTAGATAAATTAATAATTAAGCTGGTGAAGTGTCTTACCATAGATAGATTATTTACAAGTGAGCATATTTTTATCATTCGACCATTGAACAAAAAATCCCATAGATTTTAATAAATCAGGCATTAAAAATCGAGACATAAAGTATCAGGTAACTGATTCAAATAGGAATTATGACATGGCTTATACAGACGCAAACCAAAAGCAGTCAATATTGCCAGCGCTGAGGTCAAGAAACTATCGTCTGTTTTTTGCCGGACAAGGCATTTCCTTAATTGGGTCATGGATGACACACATTGCCACAATTTGGCTAGTGTATTACTTAACTGACTCGGCAATCATGCTGGGACTGGTGGGATTCTCTAGTCAAATTCCTAGCTTTTTTCTATCACCCTTTGGTGGAGTATTTGTAGATCGTTTTTCCCGCTATCATACCTTAATTGGCACACAAATATTGTCGATGATTCAATCCTTAGCCCTAGCATTCCTAGGACTAACTGGTACAATTCAGGTATGGCATATCATCGGTTTAAGCCTCTTTCAAGGATTGATAAACTCAGTTGATTCACCAGCACGACAAGCATTTGCTCCCGAACTAGTGGAACGTAGAGAAGATTTAGCCAATGCTATCGCCATCAATTCAACTATGATTAATGGAGCGCAATTAATTGGTCCAGCCCTGGGAGGTGTACTAATAGCTAGTATTGGTGCTGGTTATTGTTTTTTAATTGATGGATTAAGCTACATTGCCGTGATCATTGCATTATTAGCAATGAAGATAAAACCCAGACAAACCGCATTAACAATAGGTAATCCTTGGCAAAAAGTTGCAGAGGGGTTTGTTTATGCTTTTACCTTTCCAGCTATTCGAGCCATCTTATCATTATCAGCTTTAGTCAGCTTCATGGGACTGCAATATATGATTCTGATGACAATTTTTGCAGAAGATATACTCAATGGTAGCTCTGAAACCTTGGGCTTTTTAATGGTAGCTTCAGGAATTGGAGCCTCGTCAGGTGGAATTTATCTAGCTACACGCAGAACAATACTAGGAGTTGGTAAATTAATCGCCTTAGCACCAGCAATCTTAGGAATTGCTTTAATTGCCTTTTCCAGGTCTCGGTTTTTACCACTTTCTTTATTTATTATGCTGTTTATTGGCTTGGGAACATTCCTTCAAATTTCTGCTAGTAATACCTTTCTACAAACAGTTGTAGAAGATGACAAACGGGGGCGATTAATGAGCTTATACACAATGTCATTTTTAGGAATTTTACCTTTAGGACATTTATTGGGTGGTTTCCTAGCAAATCGCATTGGTGCTCCTAATACATTAATTCTCGATGGAATTATTTGTATTTTAGGTTCTATATTGTTTTCCAAAAAAATTCCCATACTAAAACAAGCAATTTGTGCAGTTTATGAACCAAAAAGCATTGTATTAATGCAAAAATCTTCCCAATAAATTATCTCAATGTTGTGTCACAGTTAAACCGGCTAGACATAGAATTTTTATGAAATACCAGGGTCATCTGCATTTTTGATCTGCTGCAAAATTTTTTCAATTTCAAAAACCCTTTCATTTTTTCCTTGCGCTCTAAACACATTTAAAGCTTTGCGCAAAGAAGCTATTCCTTCACTTTGTTGATTATTTTGTAAAAATGCCAATGCGGAATTAGCTAAAGCATCGCCATAATTAGGATTAATATCTAAAGCTTTTTGATACGCTGTAATAGCTTCTGTCCAACGACCTTGACTAGCATAAACAAGACCAATACCGTTGTAAGCCAGAGCATGATTTGCATTGAGGCGAATGGCTTCTCCATAAGCGTTAATGGCATCTTCTAGCTTGTCTTGTTGAAACAACACATTTCCCAATTCAAAATGACCAAAGGCGTATCTGGGGAATTTTTTAATTAATTTGCGTAAGTTTTCTTCTGCACCTGTCAAATCCCCCTGATTCAGTAAATTCTTAGCTTGTTGCATCAGTTGCCATCGCTCTTGTTCTGGTTGATCGTCAAGTTGTGCCAATTTTTGGATTCCACCATTAACAGGTGCGGGAGAATTTAAAGCCACTTTTTCAGAATGCCCTAACACTGATGGTGATATGGTCATGGTGGTGATAATGCTCAGAGTAGAGACAAATATTGATTTGATGTGGCTATTCAACTTCATATTCTCAATACCTCAATCATTTTCTCATCTTCATAATAAAGTATGGAATCTCACCCTTGGTAACCCCTAACCTTCCCCTGGGGAAAGCTGGGATGTACACAAATCAGAAAACATCACAAGATTTGTTATTGATGTTAGTTATTGCGCCGAGTAACAGGAGTCATTTCATCATTTGTGTACACCACGGTAGCTATCAAATCAGGAGAATATCAATTCACATTTCTAAAGACCTTCCCGCAACTTATCTAAAACACTACGGTCTTCTAAGGTGGAAGTATCACCCGATACCTCTTGTCCAGAGGCGAGGTTCCGCAACAAGCGCCGCATAATTTTACCTGATCGCGTTTTAGGTAAAGCATCCGTAAAACGAATTTCTCCCGGACGAGCGATAACGCCAATTTCTTTGACAACGTGCTGCTTCAGTTCTTTACTCAAATCCTCGCTCCGTTGATATGTGCCTTCTAAAGTAATAAAAGCCACAATTTCCTCACCCTTGATTTCATCTGGCTTACCCACCACCGCAGCTTCTGCCACTGCTGGATGAGAAACTAAAGCCGATTCTACTTCCATAGTTCCCAGGCGATGTCCTGATACATTCAACACATCATCTACACGACCCATCACCCAGAAGTAGCCATCTTGATCTTGTCTGGCTCCATCACCAGCAAAGTAGATATAGTTACCATTCTGCGGGGGTATATGTTCCCAATAAGTACGGCGAAAACGTTCTGGGTCATTGTACACTGTCCGCATCATTCCCGGCCAAGGATAACGCACCGCCAAATAACCGCCTTCGTTATTGGGTACAGTATCACCTTCTAAATTTACGACATCCGCAACAATACCAGGGAAGGGCAGCGTTGCTGAACCAGGTTTAGTGGCAATGGCTCCCGGTAGTGGCGTAATCATAATACCACCAGTTTCTGTTTGCCACCAAGTATCCACAATTGGGCAACGTTCACCACCAATTATTTTGTGATACCACATCCAAGCTTCTGGGTTAATTGGTTCACCCACTGTCCCTAGCAAACGCAAAGAAGATAAATCCCGGGTTTTGGGGTGGTGTTCACCCATCTTAATAAATGCTCGAATTGCCGTAGGTGCTGTATAAAAAATATTTACTCCATATTTGGCAATCACATCCCAAAAGCAGCCAGGATTAGAAGCACGGGGAGCGCCTTCATACATTAAAGTAGTTGCACCGTTGGAAAGAGGCCCGTAAACTATGTAGCTATGTCCAGTAATCCAACCTACATCAGCAGTACACCAGTATACATCTGTATCTTGCAGGTCAAATATCCATTTACTGGTCATGTGAGTGTACAAGTTGTAACCACCAGTTGTATGTACAACGCCCTTTGGTTTACCTGTACTACCAGAAG
Source organism: Umezakia ovalisporum Ak1311 (assembly GCF_029891685.1). Lineage (NCBI taxonomy): Bacteria > Bacillati > Cyanobacteriota > Cyanophyceae > Nostocales > Nodulariaceae > Umezakia > Umezakia ovalisporum. The sequence continues at coordinate 13,517 of NZ_JANQDJ010000023.1, forward strand.
TATAGAGAACAAACAGCATATCTTCGCTGTCCATCGGTTCAGCCGGACAATCAGCTGATACACCTTGTTGTAAATCATGCCACCAATGGTCACGCCCTGGTTCCATGTGAATTTGTTCACAAGTCCGTTTAACCACCAAGACATCTGTAACACTGGGGACATTATTATCTACTAAAGCTTTGTCTACTTGTACTTTCAGAGGAACCATAGCATCTTTACGCCAACCCCCATCAGCCGTAATCACTAATTTAGCTTGTGCATCGTTTAGGCGATCGCGTAAAGCCTCAGCGCTGAAACCACCAAATACCACACTGTGAGGTGCACCAATTCTAGCACAGGCTAACATAGCCATGGCCGCTTCAGGAATCATCGGCATATAAATACCAACGCGATCGCCCTTTTTCACCCCTAACTGCTTCAGCACATTAGCAAACTGGCACACTTCCCGATGTAATTGGGCATAAGTCAGCGTACGCGAATCTCCTGGTTCCCCTTCCCAAATCAGCGCCGCCTTATTTCTGCGCCAAGTGGTGAGGTGTCGATCCAAGCAATTATAAGCAATATTAATTTTACCCCCAACAAACCACTTAGCAAAAGGTGGTTGCCAATCTAACACCGTATCCCATTTTTGGAACCATTTTAATTCTTTTTCTGCTAATTCTGCCCAAAATTGCTGCGGATCGGCTTGAGCTTGAGCATAGAGTCGTTGGTAGTCTTCCAGACTTTTAATATGGGCGTTCTGAGCAAATTCCCCGGTGGGATGGAAGGAGCGCTTCTCTTGTAAGATTGATTTTATCGTGGGCTGAGACATAATTAACCTTTGTCTGTAATAACATTGTGACTGACAACTATTTTGTAGTCAAAGTTATGCACAATTGCTTTGATTTTCGTTAAGAGATACAATATTTTCAGCAAAAGTACTTTTACACCCAACCGTTGTAGTGTAGCCATGAAGGGAAAAATCTTCTATGCTACTCAAGCGACACCCATTTTCATACCCAGATTAGAATAGAATATACAGTTCATGAGTTTATGGAATATTATTTTTTTTACACAGACATTTATCAGTTTAGTTGACTTATCAATAGTTCAACAAAGCGTTAGTTATTCAAAGTAGGGCATCGTTTGCAAGCACAAGAGATTAAGGAGCAGTTAAATTACCTCATCGAGCAAGCCTCCTCGATGGATCCTAACTTGGCCAAAAAATTAGATGAAATTAATCGTTGGGTAAAAAATATCAAAACAGGCTCCCTCACCGCTAAACCATTTGTCCTAGCTTTTCTCCTAGAAGTAATTACAGACTCTACCATTTGGCTGATGATTAAATCCTCATCTTCCGAAGCAGAACAAAAAGCTAAATTCCAGCACATGACCCCCAACGAGAAATATTGGTATGGCTATCTCTTTCCAAGATGGATCAATACAAATGACTCCAAATTTTACATTTGGAAACAAAAACTTATGGCAGGGGAGTTTAATCAAGAAGATGATGATATCATAAGAGCTATAGCCCAAGATATTGTGCAGCGTGAAGGTAGTGTGTGGAAGCGTTATATTGCTGACCTTTCTATGGCAACAGATTTGATTGTGAGTAATCGCCAACAAAAACCACTATGTATTCAAGTTACCAGTGTGTCGGAAGAGTTTAATCATCAAAAGTATTATTTTTGGCAAAATACACTGCACTCATGGGAAATAGAGAGAGGAATATTTTTGAGTTACAATCCCAAAGATGCCAACTTCATCAAACAGTTAGTCAATATAGCAATGTACAACAGTGACTATCTTTCAGGTGGTAAGTATTTGAAATTTGATTAATGCTCTTAACAGTTCAATAATTCCAGATTTGTGTTTGGTTCTACAAACTCATCAGCTTTATGGCTAACCGACAAGAAACTCAAAGCTACCGAAATCCTGTGGAAAAATTTGCTCAAGCTTTAACAAATGCGCGGAAAATGCAGCACGACTGGTTGACTTACGGCGTAGATTTTGTCCATTTTTATGTTGAAGATGCAGATAGTGATTGGCTACAAACCTGGGGAAATGACGAAATTTTATGTAATCGGTTATTAGATGCTATTAAAGAATTTTTAGTAAGTGATGATCATGTGGCGAGCAGAATCAGGCAATATTTAGGAAAGCGTTCTCTTTTTGATTTAGCAGTAAACTTAGAACAATGTTGGCGAATCGTCACAGTAGATGAACGACTAAATACCATAAGAAACATTCTAGCAGGTCAAGACAATAATGTTGCTCTAAATAATGAAGATTTATTAAATTTAGCAGCGAATCTGTTGGAAAAATTGGCAGGTATGAGCGAGTAAATAGTTAAAGGTTTGTGGACACAAAGAAAACCACCAAAAAACTCAACAGAGATATAGAGTTTCCATGTCAAATGAGATACAATAATTTCATCCTTAACCCCCTGAACTTCCTCCCCGGAAACGAGGTTAATATGGTCTGCTACAGAAGTGTTGAATCCTGCAATAAAAATTTACAACTTTTGCGTTTTACCCAGATAAAGTTCATTGTCTATTAAGAATAGAGTCATTAATTGCTCAAATTTTGTATCACCGACGCACAACTTGGACAGTCAACAGTCAACAGT
>NZ_JANQDJ010000024.1:0-29942 GCF_029891685.1 Umezakia ovalisporum Ak1311
CCAATCATCTACCAGTACAAAGATTGTTGTAATTAACGTTCCTAGGTCTATGCTATTCATGGGGGAAGTCTGATTTGAAAAGCTGGTAACTTTCATCTTCTTACTTCTCCCGCCTTTTTCCTAATTCACATTAGGCGTAATCTTAAGAAAAAATATGTTTGTATTGTGGGATTCATTGCTATTTGAAAATTTCAGTTTATTTAAACTACTTTTTGCCATAGTCAGTCTCAGTTAGCCAGAATAACTTTTAAACAATCACCAATGATTCTGCAACCCTTTTAACCCGACGTAGTTGGGCTTGCATATCTTCTTTGGTCCAAGATGCGGCAAAATTTTTGAATCCCCAACTGACTATGGGGTTAGGAATATCAAACTCAAAACGGTTCACAAGCAAAGTTCCTTGTGATTTCGGTTGACATTCCCAGCGATCGCGTCCTTGGAAAAATCCCTGGAATTCCCAAACCACTAAACCTGGTTCCCTTTCTACCACGACACTGTACAAGCTGGGTTTGAGAAAAGGAATTTGAATCACAAAGCGACTTTGACTGCCAATATCAGTACTCCAAGCTTCCCCCACAGGTTCACAACACAGGGCAGGATTCAGCCAACGGTGCATGAGTTTTAAATCGGTAATACAGAGTTCCACTGCTGAAGCTGTGGCATTAATTTGAATCCATTGTTCAAAAACTTGAGACATTCTACATTTATGATGCTCCTGCTGCACTCACATCATCTTATTAGAAGAGAGTGCTTTTACATTGACTGACTACAATAAGTTTACAGAAAATTAAGCAAAATTTACTATTAATTAATATTTATATTAATATCTTAATAAAACAACAAAGTAACAAAAACATCCTTGATATTAACTGCACATATGTGTTTGTTGCCAATTTGCTGGTACATTGATATGCAAAATATCAGTGAACTTACTGATGCTAAATATTTTTTCATATCCAGCCAACCCATAAGTATTACAAGTGTTTTGGCAAACATATCACCTTATAAATCAACAAAAAGTTAATGAAGGAATCACTGAAGTCCAAGGAATTGTCGAACAAACAATTGTCTTTACCCCCCGTTTATTAAGTGCAGCAGCACTTTTGTTAGTTAGTTGGCTCATTGCAGCAATCCTGGCCACAGTCACCAAAGGAATTCTCAACAAAACTAAGATAGATAATCCCATTGCTGCTGGGATAAACGGTCATGAAGATGTTCCCCAGACAGAGAGATTAATCTCTGCCTTAGTCTTCTGGAGCATCATCTTAATCACAGTAGCAGCTGTTTTACAAACTCTGGAACTAGAGGTAGCCTCTCCAATTCCTTTAACGTCCTAACCTATACCTCCATTGCCATAACGTTTAAATTTTACTTTCTGTTCTAATTCCTCTTTAATACGGTTGAGAATAGATTTTTCATCCAAGTTGGCCAAAATCCTGGTAATAACTGCCTTTGGTCCTTCGTCACCCCAAGTTGCCCCATTAGCCAAATAAACTTTAGTCACTTGTCCAATACCATAAGAAGAAACCCCAGCCACCCCAGCTTGAGTAATTGCCACTGAAACATAAGGTGCAAAGGCAGCCCCAGCCGTAGCTGATGCAGACATACCCAGCAGAGTTTTTAATCCACTCAAGCCTAAATTTGCTAACAGCTCACTGAAACCGATACCGCCCATACTGAAGGCAATTTTTTGTAACAATTGCACAGCACCGCTTTCACCCATGGGGATGCCATAAAGTTGAGATAAACCCAAAATCAAAGAAATATCAATTACAATACTACTGAGTATATCTACAACAGTAACCGGATTGAGAGCGATGGCCGCCGCCTTAGTCATCACAGCCTTCCAAATCAACTGATTAGCGTTGTCTTCGCGAATCGTGAGTTTTCTATTTACTAATTGCTCATTCACATGATCAGCATAAAGCATAGTATTGAGAGCAACTAAAGCCTTACCTTCACGGTGCAAAATATCCAAAATTTTCAGCTTCAGTTCTTCAACTTGGGCTTTACTAGCACGTAACTGTACCCCCCTAGTACCATCAGGGCGAATAATGGCGGTCTTTACCAATGGTGATGCTGCTGCCATAACAATTTCTAAAGGCGTGAGTAACTCCTTGACCCTTTCATCTCGGATTTTGCGATAAATTGCCATTCGGTCAGCTTCAGGATATTGGTCTACTTTGTTAAATACCAGAATAATTGGTTTACCACATTCCCGCAGCTGAGAGAGAGCTTCATGTTCAATCTTGGTCATGTCCCCGGCAATGACAAACAAAATTAAATCTGCTTGCTTTGCCACCTGTTCAGCCAGTGCAGCACGGGTGTCACCATCAACTTCATCTAACCCAGGAGTGTCAATGAGTTCCACCTGGGATTGACCATTAGCAGGTAGAGTGACCCTTAAAGCTCGTTCATTTTCGCCAATGGTTTCCTCACTAATACTCCAGTTTACTTTTTGGGCATTACGGGTGACTCCATGCACAGGGCCAGTTTCAAACACCGTTTGTCCCACCAAGGCATTCAAAAGGGAGGACTTACCACGTCCCACCATACCAAAGGCAGCAATTTGCACCACCATCTTGTCTAACTTACCCAACATAGTTTGCAAATCAGCAAGTTCAATTTCCAATCCTTTTTTTTCCTGGGGAGTCAGGTCAAGATTGGTGACTAAGTTTCGCAGTGCAGTTTGTGCTTGTTGATAGTTAAGTTCTGTTTGAATATCGTCAAAACCGAAAATGGCACTATCCAGTTCTTCCTCCCAACTGGGTGAGTCACTGTGGTCAGGTTCAGGAAAAGGCAATGTAGAAGTCATATCAAGTGGAAATTTTTGATTGAAAATTTTTAATTTAGGATTTGAGATTTGAGACTAGGGACTAGGGAAGTAATTTTCCCGATGACTAATGACCAATGACCAATCACTAACAAAACGTCCTAAACTGAAAAATGCATCTAGTAGCGTTAGAATCTTGACTAAATCACCTGTGCGGAAAATAGTTATTGCCGGTAACTGGAAAATGTTCAAAACCCAGGTAGAAACCCAGGATTTTTTACAGGGATTTCTGCCCCACTTGGAGGAAACACCCCCAGGACGAGAAGTAGTATTGTGTCCTCCTTTCACTAACTTAAACGTTTTATCTAAGATTTTGCATGGCAGCCTCATCCAGTTGGGGGCGCAAAATGTTCACTGGGAAGACAATGGAGCCTACACTGGCGAAATTTCTGCCCCCATGTTGACAGAACTTGGTGTACGTTTTGTAATTGTCGGTCATAGCGAAAGACGGCAATACTTTGGTGAAACGGAGGCAACTGTGAATCTCCGCCTCAAAGCAGCTCAAAGGCATGGTCTCACACCAATTCTATGTGTGGGCGAAACTAAACAACAACGTCATGCTGGGGAAACAGAATCACTCATTACCAACCAGCTAGATAAAAACCTCATAGATGTCGATCAGCATAATTTGGTAATTGCCTACGAACCAATTTGGGCAATCGGTACTGGGGACACTTGTGAAGCAACAGAAGCTAATCGGGTAATTGGCTTAATTCGCAATCAGTTGAGTAATCCCGATGTTTCGATTCAATACGGTGGCTCAGTGAAGCCCAATAATATTGATGAGATTATGGCTCAACCAGAAATTGATGGCGTTCTTGTGGGCGGCGCAAGTCTCGAACCTGCAAGTTTTGCTCGGATTGTCAACTACAAATAGTGTCATCTTCAACGCTGTTTCCCTGGCCGAGCCGGGGAAGGCGTACATCATTGAGTAAAAGCCAAATTGCAATCCTAAAACTCTTCATTTGTTAATTTATGTCGGGGAAGTTAATAATTCGAGAACGCTGTTTTGTCTGGGGACAGCGAACTTACCTTATGGGTGTTTTGAATGTAACACCAGATAGCTTCAGTGATGGCGGCGCATTCAATAACAGCGCTGCCGCTTTAGCACAGGCAAAAGCAATGGTAGCTGCTGGTGCTGACATCATCGACCTAGGGGGGCAATCCACTCGACCAGGAGCAAAGCAAATTACTTTAGCAGAGGAACTGCATCGGGTACTGCCCATATTGGAAGTTATACGACCAGAAATCACAGTGCCCATATCAATAGATACTACTAGAGCCACTGTAGCTAGAGCATCCATAGAAGCCGGGGCAGATATAATTAATGATATTTCTGGTGGCACATTTGACCTAGAAATGCTGCCAACAGTAGCAAGTTTAAATGTGCCAATTGTCTTAATGCATATCCAAGGAACACCCCAGACAATGCAGCAAATGACTAATTATCAAGATTTAATGGCAGATATTTCTAGTTTTTTAGCAGGGCAAATATTAACAGCAACTACTGTAGGCATTGATAAAAGCAAAATCATTATTGATCCGGGCATTGGTTTTGCCAAAAACTATGGACAAAATTTAGAAATTTTGCGCCAATTACATAGATTAAAAGCGATAAATTGCCCTATTTTGGTAGGAGCATCCCGCAAAAGCTTCATTGGTCGCATCTTAAATCAACCAGACCCCAAAGCAAGGGTTTGGGGAACAGCAGCAGCTTGTTGTGCCGCTATTGCTCATGGCGCTGATATCCTCCGAGTTCACGATGTTCAAGAAATGCGCGATGTGTCACTAGTGGCTGATACAATGTTCCGGTAAGAACAGTAATAGTTACTTCAGAATTAAGCACCACCATTTTGAGATTTCCTGCCACTATTTTCTTGAACTATGGAATCAGCAATTAACTGGTCATATACTTCATTAGTTTTACTGGGGTCCACAAAGACAATTTTGGCATTATTACTCTCACCAAGCTTCTGGCTAGCGACAACATAATCTTGAGCTACAAGATACCTTAAGATTTCTTTGCTTTCAGGATGAGAACGTAAAGCTTCAGAAATTATCTGCATTGAGGTTTGAGTTCCTTGGGCTCTCTTAATAGCAGCCTCACGTTCCCCCTCTGCTTCAGAAATTAGCGCCCGTTTTTTGATTTCCGCAGCTCGCTGTTCTTCCATTGATTTTCGTACACTTTCAGGGGGTGTAATGCTTTGAATATCCAACCTGAGAATCTCAACTCCCCAATCTGCTGTTGTTTGATTTAACTGATTTAAAATCGCTGTGTCCATTTCAGCACGGGAAATATTGGTTTCTTCTACAGTGTTCTGGGCGATAATTTCCCGGAGTGTCGTTGTCGCTAGTTGTGACAGAGACCCTTCGAGGTCGTCGATTTCGTAAAAACTTTTCACCATATCCTTGATGCGCCAAAATAGGACAGCATCAATTTCCAGGTAAATGTTATCCCTGGTGATCACATTTTGAGGTTTGATGTCTAAAAACTTCTCACGCGTTGTATCCTCCATCACAATCTGATCCACCAAAGGTACAATAAAGTTAAGTCCAGGAGAAAGTGTGCGATGATACCGCCCCAATCTTTCTACTAGGGCTTCGTTACCTTGATTAACAAGTTTTGCAGACCCTAAAGCATATCCTATCAGTGCTAAGACTATGGCTATAATTGGCTCCATATATTCTCTCCTTTAGCTTTTGTGCAAATTTTGGTGTAAAATGATATATTACTACCTTATATCCACACTTCAATTTAACATTTTTGGTTTGTGATTTTATAAACCCTAATGGTGCTGTTTAAAAACAAACCATGATTAAACTTTTAGCTTTTATATACGCAGGATATTTTGACAGCACCCAATTGTCAATACACCACCTTGATTACGTGCTGGCAAAATGTAAGCATTTTTGAATTGGACGTTAAATTAATTAACCTGAACAACTTCCCCAAAAGAGACAGGCCTTTGGCCTCAGATTTGAATCATTGGAAACAAAGACAATATGTTTAAAGCCAGGGGCTTTGGCTTTTTTTCCGGCAAATGGCTCACAGTAAATTGTCAATTAATCATAAAACTGAGCCAAGGTTGGATCTTTTTTGGTACATCAGAATTCAAACGTAGAGGTAGTTCGGCTGTAGAAAGAGATTGGGCGTAAGCGGGTGTCAAAAATGGTTGATAAATCTCTGCCTCCGGTGTGTCTTGCTTGATAAATGCTAAACTAACACCACGAATCAACTGCCGTAAATACTTGGTTTCTTCCCCTCGCTTTTCTGTGACTATGGCAGCTGCTGCACCCACAGGATATGCTGGATCGGTAACACTCAAGTGAGTGGCACCAATGGCTGCTAACAGATACTTAACACCCTGGAGTTGCTGAAAAGGTCTAATTTGATGGGTCAAGGCTGGGGTGAGTGCATCTTCAGTGCCAGCTAAAATTAATACAGGGCTGGCAATTTTACTCAAACCATTGCTACCAAACAGTTTACCAACAAGCGGGTTAAAAGCCATCGCACTCTTGACTCGCCGGTCCCGTAAATCTAATAATTTATTTTCTTTTAAACTGGTCACTGCACACTGTAACCAATCCCCTGGTGATTGGCCAAAGGAAAGAGAAGTTTTACAGAACTCTCGCAATTCTTTTAAGTCTAATTGTCCACCTACCAGGGCTAAAGCAGTATAGCCTCCTAAAGAGTGACCAATAACAGTTACTTTGTTGGTATTAAGTTGGCCTTGAAGTTGTCCCGATTGAGTATTGAGTTTTTCTAATGCGTTGAGCAAGAAGCTGACATCTTTTGGTCTATCAATAAATTCATTAGCTGGTAGTATTTCTGTCAAATTCATTTGATTTGAAGCCTGATTGATGGCTACAGAGTTACTACCAGAATGTTCAATTGCTGCAACTGTAATTCCGTGACTAGCTAGATGATGGGCTAAATAGCCAAAGATTCGACGATTGGCTCCAAACCCGTGAGAAATTACTACCAGTGAACCTGGGGTGTCATTTTGACTCCAATAAATGTCTACAGGAATGATGCGATTTCGTTTTTGATCTTGTAAGGTGAGTGTCTGCTGCTGAACTCTGTTTTTTCCCGGAGCTGCTGGATCAAAGGCTGCCTCAAAAGCTGTAGTATTTCTTACTAATAATTCTCTTGCTAGCAAAACCCCAAGGGCTTGGTTTTGCAGATTATTGGCGTTATATTTGAGGGCAATTTCCAGTGCTTGAGTTGCATCTACAGTTATATTTTTTTCTGGATAGGCTCGCAAAAAACCAATTGCACTTAAACCGTTGACTTGACGTACAGACAGATAAAGTGTGGATTTAAGTGTTTCTATGGTACTACCTGGTATTGCTGTTCCCAAAGACTCAATTAATTGTCTACCTTGTGGCGATCGCACCAGATCATCAACGAATTTGTCTGCAAAATCAGCATTTATTTGTAACTTTCCATACAGTAATTCCCTGACTTTGGGAGTGAATACAAAGCTATAAAGTTGCAGATGTTCTGGCAGTTTACCTGTTTCGGCAAACTTTTCTAAATCAGCGATCGCCATAGACTGCTGAAATACCCCTAAACGAATAGTAATTGTTTCTGCTGCTCTAGTACTAGGAATACCCACACCCCAACTTGCAGCCAAGGTGAGGCTGCAAAGTAATCCTTTGAAAAACATACCAAGCCAAAAGTACATACAATCAAATTATTGAAAAGGTAGTTTCATTAATTGACCACCAATATAGGTTTGAAGTTGCGATCTACTTGGTAGCAGGTCTGAACAACTTCAAACTGATAATTTTTTCAGCTTAAAACAAACCGAATATAGCTCTGAACACTCCCAGCAAACTACCGAGAGGATTGACCACTGTACCCACAGTGTCACCAGTCTGGGCTAAAGCAGAACGGTTGACGATGACAACATCATTATTCCGGAGTATGGGATTATTTTCGTCATTAATTCCCTGAGAAAAATTAATTTTGACTTCCCGCTTAGTCACAGAACCATTAGGGTTGAGACGAACTAAATCCACAGTAGTTTTTCTAGCTCTAGAATCGTTGAATCCACCTGCTGCTAATAATGCTTGATTTAACGAGCTATTAGGTTGAATTTCTACAGTTCCCGGTCTTTTAACTTCGCCTACCACACCAACTCGAATTTTAGCAGGAGACAAAGTAGTAGTAGCTAATTGAGTAGCTTCTGCTGGGTTTATCTCAGTTGCAGTTGGAATAAGCACTGTATCCCCGTCTTGCAAAATAATGTCTTGATTGACATCACCAGCTTGCAATAATTGCCAGAGGTTGATATCTATAATTTGTTCTGAACCAGTTTTTGTGGGTCGGCGCAGCTTCAGGTTACGAACATCAGCTTGGGATGTAATTCCCCCGGCTAATTGCAGTGCTCTCATCACAGTGGGTATACCACCTCCATCCCCTTGTCCACCGCCAACTAAATATGAACCGGGACGATTAACTTCTCCAATAATTGCCACAGTGCGGGTTGACGTTGGGTTAGCGGCAAAGTTAGCTGAAAACAGATTCCGGGCTTCTGCTATGTTCAAAGTAGTTGCAGTAGGCACAAAAATGGTGTCACCATCCCGTAAAGTAATATCCTGATCTATCCGACCTGTCTGAATCAGTTCCTTCAAATTAAGATTCACAACTTGCTCGGAAGAACGTCCTACTTTACGTCTTAATTCTACTTGAGTTACATCTGCTGCCAAAGTTACACCTTGGGCTGTAGTCAGCGCTGCTAATACAGTGGGGTATTGTACACCGGGATTATTACCCGCGCCTCCTTGCAAGCTCAAAGTATAAGCTCCAGGACGTGTAACTTCCCCTGCAACCAAAATATTGACAGGACGGGGTGATAACAGGTTAACTGAAATCAAGGGACGTTTGAGAAAGCGAGAATACCTCCTGGCAATTTCATCAGCAGCCTGTTCCGTGGTTAAACCCAGAACAGGTACACTACCAATTAAAGGTAGGTTGATTGACCCCCCAGGAGGTATTTGATATTCCCCAGTATATTCTGGTACTTCAAAAACGTTAACCCGAATGAGATCACCCCCTCCCAATGTATAATTAGTAATGATTTGTTTACTTTGTGATATTTGTTTTTCTGTTGGCACCATTGGTTGTGTGCTGGGGAAGATTGGTAGTCCCTGAGCTATGGTGGCGCACGGCCCAGCAACATGGACAGCAGTTAACAAAGCCGCACCTAAAAATGGCTGGGTGAGGGACTTGAGTAAACCTGTTTTCAACATATTCACCTGAGATTCTGAAAATGTGATCTGCATATTTTTCTGAATATTTTAATCTTGACTATACTTTATTCTTCAAGTTCCTAGATTCAATTGCTTGGACATTCTTATTTTCATAACAAAGTCTAATTGTCCGGATGCCTATTATGTTTATGTTTTAAGTTTTAGTTAAGTTAACTTAAAAAGAAATCAGTACTTTAAGTCTCGATAAGTTCACCGGTATTATAATTGATTGACAGTCAGGAACATAGGATTGTGTGAGTCGTAAAAATAAGGTGAATAAATTTCTTTCCATAGTACCCAGTAAGGTAACTCAGATAATATAACAAAAGTGCTTTATTTAGAAATATTGTAACAATATGAAGATAAACTTTTGCTATTATAATATCTCGTGTTTTTCGACAAATTCCTGTACTAATAATTTTAATTAACAGATTGATAACATTTTAGATAATAGGAGAGAAATGTATATAAATTATTTTTCCCCTTTCACAATTAAGGCACATGATTCCCAAGAACAGTTTTAAAAGCCTAGTTTTGCCAGCCCCATTTAGACCCCATAACCGAAAGTTTCCCCTTTACAAAGTTGAAGGAAACAGCTTTTGAGAGATATAAGTTTTTGATTTAACCAAAAAACCGTGGCGTAGAATTTTCGCAAATCAGCAGTGAGGACTACTGACGAATCGTCAATACTATTCAGTTGATAATCAGAGATGTGTACACCAAACTTCATCTCACAAATACCACTACAAACTCAGTGTTTTTTGTTTCACTATTCTATAGTATGCCCTTAGAACTGGGAATTGTACCAGCACGACGGGAGTCAATTTCCACCGCCATTCGGGTTGCCCTCGCAAAAGCTTTAAATGTAGCTTCAATAATATGATGGGAGTTAATGCCATCCAGTTGACGAATGTGTAATGTCATTTGGCTATGGTTAACCAACGCCACAAAAAATTCCCGTACTAACTGGGTGTCATAAGTTCCCACTTGCTGGGTAGGAATTGCCAAACCATAGCTGAGATGAGGTCTACCAGAAAAGTCCAACGCCACTTGCACTAAGGCTTCATCCAACGGTGCGAGAAAATGGCCAAAACGAACGATACCTTTCCTATTACCGAGGGCTTGACTGAAAGCTTGCCCCAAAGTAATGCCCACATCTTCATTAGTGTGGTGATCATCAATTTCCCAGTCTCCCTGGGCTTGGATATTTAAGTCAATTAGCCCGTGGGAAGCAATTTGATGCAACATATGATCCAAAAACGGAATTCCTGTTGCTGCCGTGCACATGCCTGTACCATCCAAATTGATATTAACTTTTACATCTGTTTCGCCTGTAGTGCGATGAACAGAAGCAGTGCGAGCATTGTGACTCAGAGGAATTTGGCGATCGCTTGTTGGCATAACTGGGGAATAGGGTATGGGGACTGGGGAAATGACTAATGATTAATTATTACATTCCCATGATTTCATATCCTGCATCTACATACAAAACTTGCCCTGTAATACCACTAGCTAAATCGCTAGACAAGAAAGCTGCGGTATTGCCTACTTCTTGTTGCGTCACAGTGCGTCGCAGAGGAGCTACCTCTTCTACATGGTGAATCATATCTAAAATTCCACCCACTGCCGAAGAAGCCAATGTCCGTATCGGCCCGGCGGAAATAGCATTTACTCGAATGTTTTGCGGACCCAGTTCAGCCGCTAAATAGCGCACACTAGCTTCTAATCCGGCTTTAGCTACCCCCATAACGTTATAGTTAGGAACCGCCCTCACGCCTCCCAAGTATGTCAGGGTGATGATGCTACCCCCTTCTGTCATCAGAGGTTTAGCTGCACCGCTTAACTGCACTAGGGAGTAGGTGCTGATTTCTAAAGCAGTTTTGAAACCAGAACGTGAGGTTTGGCTAAAATTACCACTCAAATCGTCTTTGTTAGCAAAAGCTAAACAGTGGATAAGGATGTCCAATCTTCCCCACTTATCCCTCACTACTTCAAATGTAGACTCCACCTGTGCGTCATCTTGGACATTACAGGGAACAAATAAGCTGGGGTTCAGAGGTTCTACCAATTCCGCGACCTTTTTCTCCATCTTACCTCGGTCATCTGGCAAGTAGGTAATACCTAGGTTAGCTCCTGCTTTGTGCAGTTGTTGAGCAATTCCCCAGGCAATGGAGCGGTTATTAGCAATGCCTGTCACCAGGGCATTTTTTCCAGTCAGATTAAGCATAGAAACTGTGAATGTAATCAATCATTAGGAGCATACTAGAATCTGAGGCAAGTTTGTCTTGCTTCTGCACATCATTTCTGAAAATGATGATTACCTAGACTCTTTTCTGCAAATTTTCCCCACATAATCCCAAAGGCATTCTCAAGATCTTGTGAATTTTTCACCAAAAAACCTGATGACCACAACTGTGCAAGTACTCATAACAACTACTAGCTAAAAACATCAAAAATTATGTATCATTATGAACAAATAAATATGAAGTTATGGCTTTGAGTATAGGAATGTACAGAAAGGTTGACGGTGCTTTATTGATTTTTCAGGTGTATTCTTAGGTAATCAGTTTTTGTTTTTCCGGCGTTGGGTAGGGGAAGGGAGATGATCGTGACACAAGATAAAGCCCTAGCAAATGTATTTCGTCAGATGGCGACCGGAGCATTTCCTCCAGTTGTAGAAACATTTGAACGCAATAAAACAATATTTTTTCCCGGCGATCCTGCTGAACGAGTTTATTTTCTTTTGAAGGGTGCTGTGAAACTTTCCAGGGTATACGAGGCAGGAGAGGAAATAACGGTAGCACTGCTGCGGGAAAATAGTGTTTTTGGTGTGTTATCATTACTGACGGGAAATAAATCAGATAGATTTTACCATGCAGTCGCATTTACCCCTGTAGAGTTGCTCTCAGCCCCAATTGAACAGGTGGAGCAAGCATTTAAGGAAAACCCAGAACTATCAATGTTAATGCTGCGGGGGCTATCTTCGCGTATTTTACAGACAGAGATGATGATTGAAACCTTGGCTCATCGCGATATGGGTTCGAGATTAGTGAGTTTCTTGTTAATTCTTTGTCGTGATTTTGGTGTTCCTTGTCCAGACGGGATTACTATTGATCTAAAGCTATCTCACCAGGCCATCGCTGAAGCCATTGGTTCAACTCGGGTAACCGTAACTAGGTTACTAGGGGATTTACGTGAGAAAAAAATGATTTCAATCCACAAAAAGAAGATTACCGTACATAAACCTGTATCCTTAAGCAAGCAGTTCACTTAAAATCAATTAGGGAAGGTGGAGTGGCAAGCGTTGTGTTCTTAAAAATTACACCCACAGATGGAGGTAAGTATAACATCCTGAGTGGTTTGAGCTATTGCCTGTTTTCCATCTTTCACAAGACAATGATTGAAAGTAGTAGGCTGTGTCTGGAAACATTGCGGTAGCTAAAGATGACCACCGGGTACATCCTGATAGCAGCGATTTTAATTTTGGGGGGCGTAATTGCCACTGTGGGTGACCGCATTGGCACACGAGTTGGTAAAGCACGCCTCTCACTGTTTAACCTTCGTCCTAAAAAAACTGCTGTACTAGTAACTATATTTACTGGTGGATTAATTTCGGCATCAACTTTGGGGATATTATTTGCTGCTGATGAAAAGTTACGCCAAGGCGTATTTGAACTGGAAGATATTCAAAAAGACCTAAGAAACAAGCGGGAACAGCTAAAAGTTGCAGAAACTCAAAAAAGTCAAGTAGAGAAAAAGTTAAACAAAGCTAGAATTGCACAAATCAACGCACAACGAGACTTAGAGATAATCAATAAAACTTTACAAGCAGCTAACGCTAAACAAAAAGCAACACAAAGTCAACTTCAAAGTACTCAAAACCAGCTAGGTGAAGTAGTAAATCAGTATCAAAAAGCTATAACTGAACTCCAAAGAGTTTACGATCAAATCAAAACATTCCAGGCGGCTATTGAAGAATTGAAGGCAGAACGCAAACGACTTTATGCAGAAGCTAAA
This sequence comes from Umezakia ovalisporum Ak1311, assembly GCF_029891685.1. NCBI lineage: Bacteria > Bacillati > Cyanobacteriota > Cyanophyceae > Nostocales > Nodulariaceae > Umezakia > Umezakia ovalisporum. The sequence continues at coordinate 13,109 of NZ_JANQDJ010000024.1, forward strand.
ATAGCTATTGAGGAAGCTAAAACAGCTATTGACCAACGCGATCGCAAAATTGCTCAACTCGATGGACTGATTAAAAAGCGCAATCAGCAAATTGCTTTGCGAGGGCAAGTCATTACCAAAAGAGAGTCCCGCCTCAAAGAACTAGAAAAACAACAAAATTATTTAGAACAAGAAGTGGCAAGACTGGAAAAATATTATCAGTCTTATCGTGACCTGCGTTTAGGTAAACTCGCACTCGTTCGCAATCAAGTTCTAGCTGCTAATGTCGTTCGCGTTAATCAAGCCACCACAGCCCGTCAAGCCGTAATCCGACTTTTGCAAGCAGCTAACCGCAATGCCAACATCCAATTAACTGAACCCGGGGAGAAACCCACAAATAAAGAGCTTCTCAGGGTTACCGAAGAAAGAGTTAAACAACTCAGCCAGCAAATTCAAGATGGTCGAGAGTACGTTGTGCGAATCTTCTCTGCTGGCAATTACGTCAGGGGAGAAAACCAGATAGAATTTTTTGCGGATGCATCTCGAAATCAACTGGTTTTTTCACAAGGGGAGATATTGGCTACAACCACTGCCGATCCCAAAATTATGTCCTCCTATCAGCTATCCCAAAGACTTGATCTGCTGATTTCTGCTTCGGAATTTCGAGCCCGTAATGCCGGAATTGTCGAGGGCGTATTAAGAGAGGGTGCTCATTTACGCTTTTTCTTACAACTAAGACAGTATGATCATCCATTAGAAATAAAGGCCATCGCTATGGAAGACACCTATACAGCAGGTCCTTTAAGAATAAAACTTTTGGCAATTTTAAACGGCGTAGTTGTTTTTAGCACCTAATAAAAAATAATTAAATAAAGGAAAGTGTAACCAGGAATCAACCCTTAAATATAAATGAGTATTTATTATGACTTTTAGTGAATTTTCACCAGCACAACCAGTCATCTTAGGCTTTGACCCCGGCAAAGACAAATGTGGTCTAGCAGTCATGGGACTAGATAGGCAATTGTATTATCACCAAGTGGTGACTGCACAAAAGGCCATCGCCACCATTAAAACCCTACGTCAACAGTTTCCCGTTTCCTTACTGGTAATGGGTAACCAAACCACAGCTAAACAATGGAAAAAACAACTGTGCGAGGAATTAGTAGAACAACTGAATATCATTTTAGTAGATGAGCGCTACAGCACCTTAGAAGCACGCGATCGCTACTGGCAAATGTATCCACCCAAAGGTTTAACAAAACTCTTGCCACAAGGCATGAGACAGCCACCAAGACCCATAGATGATATAGTTGCTCTCCTCTTGATTGAAAGATACTTAAATCGCCTCGCTACCAATGATAACTGACGACTAAAGTTCCGCCCTAATGGTAAAAGCATAATCTCCTCCAGGCTCTAGCTGATAATCCTGCTGTTCCAAAAAACGACCAAGGGGTTCTTTAATCAGGGCGCGACCTTGGGAAGGGTTAACAGAAAGTTCTCCTCGACGAAAATGCCATTGGAAATGCCACTCGAAGCCACCCGCACTTACTTCACCCTCAAGAAAGCCGAGTTGCCACGATTGACGGATAATTCTGACATGAGCAGTAGTTTCTGGAAGACGTTTGGCACTCACAATGCTTTGTGTGACTTGTGGGATAAAAATCCAATCAATAGGCTACTTCTTTTATTTAGCAAACTTAGCTTAAATATACAAACTGACATGGACAAGACCGTAGCTGACCTACGCAAAGATTACACCTTGGAAGGTTTGAGTGAAACCGACATCAACCCCAATCCTTTAATTCAATTTCAAAGATGGTTTGAGCAAGCCCTAGCAGCCGAACTTCCTGAGCCTAATGCCATGACTCTGGCCACTGCTAAACCAGATGGTCAGCCTTCGGCAAGAATGGTACTACTCAAAGATTTTGATGAACAGGGCTTTGTTTTCTTCACCAACTACAAAAGTCATAAAGGACAAGAACTAGCAGCAAACCCCCAAGCAGCTTTAGTTTTTTGGTGGCCAGAATTGGAACGCCAAGTCAGAATTGTGGGCACAGTAGAAAAAATTTCCCCAGAACAATCTGATAGCTATTTTGAGATGCGTCCGCCAAATAGTCGTTTGGGTGCGTGGGCTTCTAATCAAAGTCAGGTAATTGCCACTAGAGAAGTTTTAGAACAACAATTGCAGGAATTTCAGCAAAAATATGAAAACCAGGCGGTTCCCCGACCACCTCATTGGGGAGGTTACCGAGTGATACCCACGGGAATTGAGTTTTGGCAAGGTCGCCCCAGTCGTTTGCATGATCGCTTGCTGTATACTCGCTGTAATCATAACAATTGGAAAATTGAGCGGTTGTCACCTTGATAACTGGGGACTGGGGTCATTAATTTTGGATTCGAGATTTGTAATTTTAAATTTCACTATCATTTTAAATCTCGAATTTTTCCACCCAGCACCCTGGCTTAATTTGTAGCTGTTATTTTGGCACCAGGTGCAAACTGAACTCTAGGATCAGGCATAAAACTATATCTGAGGTACATTCCTCCCCAGGTGAACAGAATAATTAACAAACCACCAATACCCAGGGGATTAGGTAACCAGAAAAATACTTCTATGTGATTGAATTCTCCGGGTTTGAGCTGCCATACTAATTCCTTCCCTTTCTTTTGGGGTTTGATACCAGTTTCGTTTTCCTGAATATCTCTAGCGCCCCAAGGGGTCCTTAAACTAAATTTTATGTCGAGAACTGATTCAGTATCAGATAGGACATTACCTCTGCTAGAAAGTAAGGAAAGCCATCGTAAATCTAAATCATAAACTAATCGATTTTTCACCAACAGCACCAAATTTTTCTGATCTATTAGTAAATTAGATTCAATTTTCGGTGGTTTTGATTCAGATGCTTTCTCTACAATCTCGGCTTTTTCATTGGTAGGAGAGTTAAAAAAATCGTTGAATTTCTTTTGCAACTCCTCAGCATTACTGAAGGGAATTTTTACAATAATTTCTCCTGGTGAAATCCGTTGTGTTTTACCTTCCAGTTTCCGGGCACGACGTTCTATGCTGTGCAACCATTCATATACAGGTTCTGCACTAAAGCTGGTAAGTCTTTCTGCTAATTTAATATGCTGTACTATTTCGCCACTATTTGAGTTATTGAAGTTGACACCTGCATCGTATTCGACACAACCAGTTAGTAGCAGTGACGTTAACAGTACCAGCCACAAAATAGGATTTTTGATAGAAAGTATCCGATTCATCAGACTTCGACTCATCACCTTCAGGAATAGAGTCATGTTGATCAACATAAAACTCAATAGTCTGGTGAATTTTATGAGAATCTTTCTAAAAATAGAATAGTACATTAACATATCCCCCATTTCACCCCCCACTATATTTGTGATATACTAACTAAGGTATTCAATGCCAGATGCAGAAAGTGGGAGTGTATCCTAATTAATTGTAATGGTGAAATAAACCATCTTCACTTAAGACCAGTGATGCCTATGAGCAGGACTGAAGTCTTTGTTTCCCCCACTGTGAGTCCTCTCACGACAAAAATAGCCGAATTTATCTAAAACTACAAATTACACATACTCAATTAACTGTGGAGGCACTGTGAAATCACCACGGTACATAGTTGGTTTGATACACTACTTGGCCTAACCTTAATATAAAGCAGTTCCCGATGTCAGAGCAGAAGCTACCTAAAGGGTAATAAATACCATTGCCCTCCCGTCATATCTCTTTTATTCTCGATATTGCCAGGAGGGCTTCTTGGTTTTTCCCGCAATTTATCTTAATACTAACCTGATGGAACTTCAGTGTGAGCTTCCTTGCGGGAACAGGTAGATTTTTAGTATAGTTCTTCTTCTTTGTGAGTTTCAATCACACAGTCAGAAGTTGGATAAGCGGCACAAGTGAGCACATATCCACCTTCGATCTGCTCATCGTCTAAGAATGACTGGTCAGATTGGTCAACACTACCGCTAATGATTTTACCAGCACAGGTTGAGCAAGCACCAGCTTTACAAGAGTAGGGCAAATCAATACCAGCTTCTTCAGCAGCATCAAGAATAAAGGTATCGTCTGGACATTCGATGCTTGTATCTAAGCCTAGTCCTTCGTTAATTAAGGTGACTTTGTAAGTAGCCATTAAGTAATCCTCTCTTGTTCAAACGGCAGTATAAGTTATCCTGAAGCAATATATAGGGTTAGGCTTATGACGTCAGCCCCGAATCTCAAATTACTTCAATTCTGATACTACGAGAAAAATTACAGATTTAAACTCGAATTTGACGCCGATTAGTAATGAAGTTAAGTTCCTAAATAATTATAAGTTTACTTTATGTATTCAATACCCTGAGTACTGAGTCACGAGACAGTCCACAACGGGGGAGTTGACCCCCCACCCTGTGATATTAGTATTTTTCCCGGTAATGAGGATGAATTTAGCAGATAGAGACCCATCAAGGCGTGAAACGTCAAAAACAGAACTTGCTATGATCATGTATGATTCAAGAGCAGCTTGGGAAACAGCAAAAGTGCATGTAGGCTTAATTGGTACTGGATATGCGGCAAAACTACGGGCTGAGGCATTAGTGAGGGATCAACGCACAACTCTAGTAGCCATTGCTTCCGGCACTGCGCCTTGTGCAATCACCAGTGATCAGTCAGAAACCACGGCAAGCTTTGCCACAAAATATCAAACAGAAGCGTTAACTTCTTGGGAAAAATTAGTAGAACGCGAGGATATCGATTTGGTGGTGATTTCCACAATTAATCGCCATCATGGTGCCATCGCTCGGGCAGCACTTTCACAGGGTAAACACGTAGTTGTGGAATATCCCTTGTCTATAGATGTAACAGAAGCTGAAGAATTAATTGCCTTGGCGAAGAGCAAAAACAAACTATTACACGTTGAACACATCGAACTTTTGGGTGGCTTACATCAAGCCTTAAAGCAAAACTTAGCTGAAGTTGGCCATATTTTCTATGTTCGCTACAGCACCATCAATCCTCAGCATCCCGCACCTCGAAAGTGGACTTATAATCATCAACTGTTTGGTTTTCCTTTGATTGCTGCACTGTCCCGTCTACATCGCCTCACCAATTTATTTGGTAAAGTCTTTTCGGTTAACTGTCACCAGCGATATTGGGAAACAGAACAAAATTACTATCAAACTTGTCTGTGCATCAGTCAACTATGCTTTGAAAATGGACTCTTAGCACAGGTAATTTATGGTAAAGGCGAAACCCTTTGGCAACCAGAACGCAAATTTGAAGTTCACGGACAAAAGGGAGGTTTAATTTTTGATGGCGATACAGGAGTTTTGATCCAGTCCGGGAAAACAACATCTATAGAGGTTGGTAGTCGTCGGGGTTTATTTGCTAAAGATACAAGTATGGTGTTAGACCATATTTTTCATGGCACTCCTTTGTACGTCACCCCGGAGGAAAGTTTATATGCTCTCAAGGTTGCTGATGCTCTCCAAAGAGCTGCACACACCGGTTTAACTATACTTATCACAGATTCTGCCGCCTAAACTTTATGAAAACCGAACCAATTGTCATTTTATCTACACGAGAACTAGAGAAAATGCGTCAAGCAGGACGCTTGGCGGCTCAACTTTTAAAACACCTAGAACCAATGGTGAAGCCAGGAGTTACAACTCTGCAACTAAATGATGAAGCTGAACTGTGGACTCAAGCTCACGGAGCTAAAAGCGCTCCTCTGGGTTACAGGGGTTATCCTAAGTCAATTTGTACCAGTGTTAATGAAGTAGTCTGTCACGGTATTCCCAACCACAAGCAGATTCTCAAGGACGGCGACATTATCAATATCGATGTCACATTGATTGTTGACGGCTACCATGGGGATACATCTAAAACTTTCTTTGTTGGTACTCCTTCACCCTTGGCACAAAGGTTAGTGGAGGTAACGGAAGAATGTCGCCGTCTGGGTATTGCTGAAGTTAAGCCTGGAGCAAAAATTGGGGATATTGGTGCTGCTATTCAAGAGTATGCCGAAGCCCAAGGCTTTTCTGTGGTACGAGATTTTGTAGGACACGGCATTAGTAATGTTTTCCACACTGCCCCAGATGTTCCCCATTATGGTACCCGGGGCAAGGGTAAACGTCTCAGACCGGGAATGGTTTTCACTATCGAGCCGATGATTAATGTTGGTAGTTGGGAGGTGGAGGTTCTGGGTGATGGCTGGACTGCGGTAACTCGTGATGGCCAACTTTCGGCTCAATGTGAACATACTTTGGCTGTTACGGAAACAGGGGTAGAAATTCTCACCGCAATTTAAATTTTCAATTCGGTTTTTTAAATGAAAAGGTCAATGGTTTTTTTTCTAAAACTCAAAATCTAAAATTGAGTCTCTGGGAAGTATCTACCTGCCTAACTGATTGCCAATACCTTCGCAACCACCAGGAATAGTGGCTCTGGTTTTTTCCCCACCCCAAGCACAACAGTAGTGACGAGCTGTGTCAGATAGGCGCTGCACATCACTGAAGTCGGCGTTTTCTACAACAGCCCCAGTGTATTCGCCAGTTTCATAATTTGGTGGCTCGTTGCGACTGCGGGGTGATGCTATTGCTACTGAACCATAGAAGAAACGAGTTCCGTTCAAGTCAGCACCACTGAGATTAGCGTTGTATAAGATAGTGCGGGAAAGGTTCGCCTTAACTAAATCACAGTTGCTAAGGTTGGCACGAACAAGATTGGCTTCACTCAAATCAGTCCAACGTAAATCATTATGAGAAACATCTGCTCCGGCTAACATCACCCCTAACTCAATGACTCGTAAACCTTGTAGCCGGTCTTCCTCGTAACCACCCATACCGTCAAGAATCGCTCTACCTAAGCGACGATCTCGTTTGAGGGGGGTCAGCAATTTGGAACGAGAAAGAAAACGCAGAATCTTCGCTTTACCACCAGCATCCACACTGCTAAAGATGGCTGCTGTTCTTCCTTCTGCGATCGCTCGTTCTTGGGGCCAATCTTCCAATAATCCTTCTTCATCCAATACTAAGTCTGAAATACCTTGAAAGTAGGAATCTATTGTTTGCTGCTGAGTAATGATATTTTGCTGTACCGTTAGCAGGTTTTGTTGAATGGTCAAGTCTTTGGAAATCACATATTGTCGCCATGCTATGTAGACAGCAACAATAGCAATGAGAATTTGCCCCAAAGCACCAACCCATTCTGCTAAGGTTCCAGAAACTTCCCAGCTAATTTGTCTACCCCAAATCACCAAGCGGTAGCCTAACCCAGTAAATTTAAATATGCCTATAATTCCTACTAATAACCCCACAAAAGCTACAAATATCGTTGCATTTTCCCAGGCAATCCACTTTTTCAGCACATATTGCCACCAAGGTAATAATATTCTCACAGATAGAGCTAAGGTCATCACCGTCCCTAAGAAGCCCATGAGCGAGTTGTTCATTGCAAGTCCAATACAAGTGATGGCTATTACTGTTAAGGTCAATAGTAATGCTCTATGCTCTGACTGTAAGTTGAGTAATAATTTATTCTTTGATGTGGGAGGGCTACTGTGGGGAGTATTTATTTTTTCCGGAGTTTCCAAAGATTTAATTTTTTCTAAGGATTCTTGTGTATCTAATATTTCTGGAGTTATGTGATTTTCATCTGTACTACTGTCAAGTTTTTCCTGGGGTAATGGTTTTGAGTTTGGTGGGTTGGGGGTTTTGGATTCTGTTGTCATGCTTTGTATTTTCACTCAGTAGGTTCAATTTATTTTGTGCTAATAAATTCCCATTCTATGGTTGGTGGTTGATTCTTTATCACCAGGTTCTAATAGCTTGGGTGAACTAGCCATAGCGTCGGGTTAAATGAAGCAAAAAAAATTAATGCAAAAATTGAACTTCTTTTGTTATTATCACGAAGTTTGCAGATGTTTATGCATTGTTGACTACGTTGTGTAGTTAGGGTGGTTTTCTGGTGTTTCTTGATTGCTTGTATTGTGATGAGTTTCTTAACCTTTCGCTGGGGTTGAACAAAATATCCTAGGCAGGTAGTATAAGAACTTAATGCTCTTCCCCTAGTAACTAACACTGAGGATGGCTAAAAAATCCAAATCTTATTTTATTACTTTAGTTAGTTTTCAATAACTACAGTGACGTAGAATTATCATGAAACTATCGCTTTTCCAACTACAGCACTTTTCAAGTAAATAAAGTACAAATGATAATCATAAAAATTTTGTGGGTTTGGCATCTTGCCCGCCAATAGTGTAACTCACTACACCGGAAAGTGCTATATAATCCTGACCTTTGGGTAGATTGTGGCAATGCTTTGAGTTCTCCGTCATCATCAAGGGTTTACAAAAGTTATTAAATAATCCAAAATGCAAAAAATACTAATCACAGGAGCAAGTGGTTTTTTAGGATGGCATCTTTGCCAACTAGCCCAACAAAAATGGGAAGTTTATGGTGCTTATCATAGCCATTCTCTAGATTCGCCTGGTGTCAAAACATTGGCAGTAAACTTAACAAATTTTTCCGAATTAAAACACCTGTTTAACGACATAAATCCCACGGCAGTAATTCATACTGCAGCAAATTCCCAACCAAACTATTGTCAAACCTATCCCCAAGAATCTCATACAATCAATGTCACAGCATCTTGTAATATTGCAGGATTGTGTGCCGATTATTCCATACCCTGCGCTTTCACATCAACTGACTTAGTTTTTGATGGTTTAAATCCACCTTATAAAGAAACAGATCCTGTATCTCCTGTCAATACTTACGGTGAACAAAAAGTCATGGCAGAAATAGGTATGTTAGAACGATATCCCATGACAGCAGTGTGTCGAATGCCGTTAATGTTTGGTATGTCAACACCCACAGCTAAAAGTTTTATTCAACCATTTATACAAATTTTAAAAGAAGAAAAAGAATTAAAATTATTCATAGATGAATTTCGTACCCCAGTCAGTGCAATCACAGCGGCCAAAGGAATTTTATTAGCATTAGAAAAAATCAACGGTTACATTCACCTGGGTGGAAAAGAGCGAATATCCCGCTATGATTTTGGGCGGCTGCTAGTGGAAGTATTTCAACTCCCAGAAACGGGACTAAAAAGTTGCCGACAGCAAGATGTAAAAATGGCAGCCCCCAGACCGGCTGATGTTTCTTTAGATAGTTCCAAAGCCTTTGCATTAGGGTATGAACCTTTAGCTATAAAGTCAGAACTACAGCGCATTAACAAAATTTAATTTGATTAGATCCTTTCTGGTAGGGTGTGTTGTCCCTGAACCCAACGCATCATTTTTGATGTTGCTGCCCTGGGACTAATATCCATAACACACCCTACTGCCGTGGCCAACTAAAACAGTATGCTGAAGTTAGCTATAGGCTTCCATAGGTAAACAAGAACAAACAAAGTTGCGATCGCCAAAACCCGCATCAACTCTACCCACACTAGGCCAGAATTTATGTGTACGGGTCCAAGGTGCAGGGTAAGCTGCCTGTGTACGAGTATAGGAATGATTCCAATCTTCTGCAATCAGGTTTTGGGCAGTGTGGGGGGCATTCTTTAAAATATTATCCTCAACATCCATTTTACCTGCTTCAATGGCAGAGATTTCTCCACGAATGCCAATCAATGCATCACAGAAACGATCTATTTCTTCTTTGGATTCACTTTCTGTGGGTTCTACCATGATTGTACCCGCCACGGGCCAAGAGACGGTGGGGGCATGGAAACCATAGTCAATTAGTCGCTTGGCAATATCATCCACCTCGATACTCGCAGATTTTTTCAGCGATCGTAAATCTAAAATACATTCATGGGCAACTAAATCATTTTTCCCTTTATACAAAACTGGGTAATAAGAACTGAGCCTATGGGCAATGTAGTTAGCGTTGAGAATTGCTACCTTAGTTGCCTCAGTCAAACCATCAGCACCCATCATGGCAATGTACATCCAAGAAATTACCAAGATGCTAGCACTACCCCAAGGAGCAGCTGACACGGCACCAATTTGACATTGCTCAGTTGTGGATACAACTGGGTGTCCTGGTAGAAATGGAACAAGATGGCCAGCGACACCAATAGGTCCCATACCAGGGCCACCGCCTCCATGGGGAATACAAAAAGTTTTGTGCAGATTTAAATGACAGACATCTGCGCCAATATCTCCAGGACGGCAAATACCTACCTGGGCATTCATATTTGCCCCATCCATGTAAACTTGTCCACCGTAGCTATGGACGAGGGCGCATATTTCCTGAATTGTTTCTTCAAACACACCATGAGTTGAAGGATAAGTCACCATTAAAGCAGCCAGTTCCGACTGATGCTTTTCTGCTTTGGTTTTCAAATCATTCAGGTCAATGTTACCTTGGGAATCACAAGCAACTGCAATTACTTTCATCCCGCACATTACCGCACTGGCTGGGTTAGTACCATGGGCTGAGGAGGGAATCAAACAGATGTTGCGCTGTCTTTCCCCACGACTTTCATGATATTCACGAATCACTAATAGTCCTGCGTATTCCCCCTGAGAACCCGCGTTAGGCTGGAGAGAAATTGCTGCAAATCCCGTAATTTCAGCTAACCACCCTTCTAGTTGCTCAAACAGAATTTGATAACCCTGTGTTTGCCACAGTGGTGCAAATGGATGGATTTTGCCAAATTGCTCCCAAGTAACAGGAATCATCTCAGCTGTTGCATTCAACTTCATTGTGCATGAACCTAAAGGAATCATGGATGTAGTTAAAGATAAATCCTTGGTTTCTAGCTGATGGAGATAACGCAACAATTTAGTTTCTGAATGATGGCGGTTAAAAACAGGATGGGTAAGATAACTGCTAGTGCGGGGAAAGGGGAGGTGAGAAGATGAGCAAGAAATTAATTCTTCTCTGGTGAATGGTAGGTTATCTCTGAGGGCGAAAATTTGCCACAGGTCAATTAAATCTTCTGGTGTGGTGGTTTCGTCTAGGGAAATGCCCACAGATGTGGTATCAAAAATCCGGAGGTTAATATTTCGCCCTTGGCAACCTTCTAAAATTCCTGGGAGAGAGTTTGTACCTAATTCTACTCGCAGCGTATCGAAGAAATGTTCAGAACTAATACTGTAACCGAGTCTTTTCAGTCCCTCTGCTAAAGTTACAGTTAACTGGTGAATAGTTTCAGCAATTTTCCTGATACCATCAGAACCATGATATACCGCGTACATACTCGCCATTACTGCCAGTAACACTTGTGCTGTACAGATATTACTAGTAGCTTTTTCCCTGCGGATATGCTGTTCGCGAGTTTGTAAAGCCAGACGTAATGCTGACCGACCATGAGCATCTTTTGATACTCCAACAATTCGCCCTGGAACTTGCCGCTTATATTCTTCCTTTGTGGCAAAATAGGCAGCGTGAGGTCCCCCAAACCCCAAAGGAATACCGAAGCGTTGAGTACTGCCTATGGCAATATCAGCACCAAACTCTCCAGGTGGTGTTAGTAAAGTCAAGCTTAACGGGTCTGCTGCTACCGTCACCAATGCACCCTGAGCATGAGCTTTTTCAATAAAAGCGCGGTAGTCGTATATCGCGCCATCACTGGCGGGATATTGCAGAATTGCCCCAAAAATCGGTTCAGCAAAATCAAAAGTCCCATGACCCCCAACAACGATCTTAATCCCCAAAGGCTTCGCCCTGGTTTGTAACACATTGATAGTTTGGGGATGGCAATCATGAGACACAAAATAAGCCATTGCCTTATTTTTGCACACACCATAGCTCATACTCATGGCTTCTGCTGCTGCTGTAGCTTCATCAAGTAATGAAGCATTGGCAATTTCTAAACCTGTAAGGTCTATAATCATAGTTTGGAAATTCAGCAGCGCTTCTAAGCGTCCTTGGGCAATTTCCGGCTGATAAGGTGTATAAGCTGTATACCAACCAGGGTTTTCTAAGATATTGCGCTGAATCACTGGGGGGGTGATGCAGTCATAATATCCCATACCGATGTACGAACGGCAGATGTGATTTTTAGCAGCAATTTCCTTTAATTTTGCCAGTGCTGCATATTCACTTTGGGCTTCTGGTAACTGAAGCTTTGTTTTTAGCCGGATAGACTGGGGTACTGTTTTGTCGATGAGTGAATCCAGATGGGAAAAACCCAAAACCTCAAGCATTTGCTGGATATCATCAAAGTTAGGGCCAATGTGTCTTTGTGGGAAATTACTAGACTTTGGACTGTTTTGACTCATCGTTTCTTGCTCGCTTGATTTATGACCAGGAGCGGAATACACCACACGTTGAACTCCAAAAGTAACTATTTCATATTTTGCAACAAATACTCCTAACAAGCATGGGGTTACGGACGGTTAGTAATTAACTCAACTAAATCTGATTACCCACCAAACATCCACCCCATTCAAATATCCGTGTTAAACAAAGGTGGTAGAGACATTTCATACAACGTCTCTACATACGTCCATTGTCAAGCGGCCTAAAATGAAGACTCAGGGGGAGCCAACTAAGAATTATTCCCCCTCATTCCTCTCTCCTTGTACCAACAGGCAATACTCATCCGCCGTCATAGCATCCAGCACTTCATCGTGGTCATCGACACGTACTTTTATCAACCAATGTTCCCAATAGGGGTCGTCTTCCAAATTATCGGGAGATTCAAGTAAAGCTTCATTGATTTCTATGACTGTGCCTGTTACTGGTGAATTTAGCTCTTCAACTGCTTTCGCGGATTCAACTGTGCCAAAACGTTTTCCTTTGGTAACAATGTCTCCAACGTCTGGTAGTTCCAAAAACACTATATCACCCAATTGGTCTACGGCAAATTCAGTAATGCCAATAGTGCCGATTTCACCATCTAGTCGCACGTATTCATGAGTATCCAGGTATCTAAAATCCTGCGGATATTCAAAAGACATATCACTTTTCCTTTGCTCTCAAAATAGTTAGCGCCGCAAATTTATCTAACTTATGGTCGATAATAAACCACAGTTTAGATAGAGTAACTCAAAACACATTATCAGATGGTGAGACGATTTTTTGAGCGATAAAAAGGACGTTTAACTACAATAGCCGGGTAAGCTTTGCCACGGATTTCTACCTCTAGCTGTTCGGCAACTTTTGCTAAGTAACTGGGAACCCAAGCTAAGGCTATGGGATAGCCAAGTGTAGGCGATAAAGTTCCACTGGTAATTTCTCCCACAACTTCACCATCTGATAAAACTGGGTAGCCATGACGGGCAATATAACGCCCTAGCATTTGTAAGCCTATTAATCGCTTCTGCACTCCATTAGCTTTTTGCTGTGCTAGAACTTCTCCACCGATAAAATCACCTTTGGTATCGAGATGAACCAGCCAACTCAAACCAGCCTCTATAGGAGTGGTGGTGTCGTCAATATCTTGCCCATAAAGTGCCATTGCTGCTTCTAATCGCAGGGTATCTCTAGCACCAAGTCCACAAGGGGTAACCCCAGCTGAAAAAAGTTCTCGCCACAATTCCACTCCCACATCTGGATCTAACATCACCTCAAAGCCATCTTCCCCTGTGTAACCTGTGCGCGCAATAAAGGCGGGTTTTTCCAGTACTGTGGCTGGGACATGACCAAAGGCTTTAATGAGTTGTAAGTTTTCCTGTACCAAGGGCTGGAGATACTTAATCGCTTCTGGCCCTTGCACGGCAATTAAAACTTTTGCCTTGGACAAATCTTCGACTTGCACCTGATTGCAGTCAAGCTGTTGCAATAGCCATGCTTTATCCTTAGCCGTGGTTGCCGCATTCACAATCATCACAGCCCTTTGTAAACCAGTGGCATCTTCACCCTGGTAATAGATAATGATATCATCAATAATTCCTCCTTGGTGATTTAATAATACAGTGTATTGCCCTTGACCTGGTTGCAACCGATTCAAGTCTGAAGGCACTAAACCCTGAACTTGGTCAATCAGGTGTTTACCTTGGAGGGTAAATTTGCCCATATGGGAAATATCAAACATCCCGGCAGCATTTCTGACAGCTTCATGTTCGCGGCTAATGCCAGCAAATTGCACAGGCATTTCCCAACCGCCAAAGCTGGTAAAGCGAGCTTTAAGCTCTGCACCTATTTGATATAAAGGAGTTCGTTCCGGGGATTGGGTGATCTGTTCTTGATTAGCCACAGGTAATTTTACCATCGCACGTCAATATATATCCTACGAGATGGTTGATAGTTTGACAGGCTCGTGTATTTACAGCATCAACAAATCTCCGCCCAAATCACAACAGTTGGAGTTTGACTAAGGTTTAATAATGAATAGTGGAATTGTTGAGATTTGTTAACAAAAGATTATGAAGTATTGGCAACTACTCGTCAGCTGTGTTTTAGCTACAGTTCTGTTTTTGTTTCCCCCATCAGCCCAGGCTGCTAGTTCTTCCAACGTCACCCGTTCTGTCATTGAAGAAGTTCCGGTTCAAGATTACTCTGGTAAAAGTTTAGTGCGATCTGAGTTTACCAATGTAATTTTACAGAATACTAATTTTAGTGATGCCGATTTCCGTGGCGGGGTGTTTAACGGCTCTCGGTTAGAGGGTGTGAACCTCCATGGTGTAGATTTTACCAATGGTATAGCCTATTTAACAACATTTCAAAATACAGATTTCACTGATGCAATACTTACAAATGCCATGATGTTACGTTCTGTGTTTAATAATGTTGACATCACCGGGGCTGATTTTACCAATGCAATTTTAGATAAAGCAGAGATTAAAAAACTTTGCGCTCAAGCTATTGGGGTAAATCCTCAGACTGGTGTTGATACTCGCGAGTCTTTGCAATGTAAATAAAAAGTAGATCACAAAACCTCACTGCAAAACTTCTCACCCAAGTAGAGACGTTCCATGGAGCGTCTCTACCTTTTTTCCCAGCCAATGTTCACACTTACCAGACAATCCGTAACCATAGCACCTTTTTTAAACAGGATGCTAAATCATTCATATCCAATGATTTCACGAAACTAAATACTTCCGTGGTAGGTTCAGACAGAATATAGTCATGGGGAAAATCA
The DNA here is from genome assembly GCF_029891685.1 of Umezakia ovalisporum Ak1311. Classification (NCBI taxonomy): domain Bacteria; kingdom Bacillati; phylum Cyanobacteriota; class Cyanophyceae; order Nostocales; family Nodulariaceae; genus Umezakia; species Umezakia ovalisporum. Next base: position 28,134 of record NZ_JANQDJ010000024.1, read on the forward strand.
ATTATTGTAGTTCCCAATGTTTCCCCTAATAAAAACCAGAAAGCCAGTTTCCCTTCAGGTTGCATTGCGCCATACTCACCTGTGGCAATTATGATTCCCCCTTGAGCAACTTCTACCATGGCTTTGGTGGGATGTGGACTAAGCATAATTTCATCTTCGTCAGTTTTAGTGGCAAGTAGCAAATCACCCAAGGCACATAGTTGTTCTTCAGGGGAAACTTGTTGAACTTGTGCTACTAACTCCGCTGGTTTTTGTGTTGGCAAAGCATCCACTATATCAGCAGTGAGTTGCTCCAGCATTTCGCTATAAAGTAGCCCCAGCACTGCTAACCTATCGGTTATTACATAAAAAAACAGTCGCATTGTTCTAAATACGACTGATTGAATATCAAACATAACACCCCACACTATGTTACCGCGAAAATTAAAGCAAAAGTACAACCCCTCTTACAACAAGATGGCTGTTCTCCCACAGCGAGATCAAACAACTTTAAAAAGATATTCCCTAAATTACAAAGAGGAAGATATACCACCCTCGGTTATTGGTTATTGCTGCTTACTCGACTTTTGGTTTTCTCAAAAAGGGATGGTTCCCCCTCTCTACATTTTTTACCCTAATTAGTCGCGCCTTTTTTTTCTCCAGCAAATTGTTGGTCATTACGACCCTCAAAAAACTAAACATCCTGTCCTAGGCAAGATACGGTATAATATCTTTATTTCCATTCAATTAATGTCCCCAGGGAGTGGTAAAAAGGCTGTCTCCCTGAACTACTCAGTTTTGGCTTCGCCTGAAAGCTGGGCTTATGTACTCGCAGGGGAGTGCCTCAGACGAGACTTTCGCCCCATCTTTGGTCAGCATTAAACAGGGTCTTTAAACGCAAAGCCACAGCCTTTAACACCAGCCCTTACACCATCACATCTTCTGAAGATAATCAAATAGATGATTTTCCAGTCAGATTTATCTGACTTTAGCTTTGAGACAGGGGTTTCTAACCCCTTGCTCCCCCTTTAGCATCAAACAGGATCCTTCTCCATCCTCCGAGGATGAATGTTTGTTTCCATTCAATTACTGTCCCCAGCGAGTGGGAATATAAAATCAAAAGCAAATCGGCACATTCTATCCTTATGAGCCACAACAATTATTGAAATTTTGCCCCTTAACATGGACATCATTATTGACAGAAATTTTTTCTTTTAAAATTTAAACCTCCGCCAATTTATGATACCCAATCATCAACAGATAATCCCCTATTTAAGCAAAAAATTTCCATTGCAGATATTTGATTTTTTAGTTGCGGTTTTTGCCCACTACATGATACCCGACAATAAACTATTACTTTTCGTTTTGATTCAATAGCTTTCAATCCTTGGGCTATTAATAAGTCATCTTTAGTATAGAAACCATGTCCTGACAATTTTGTTTTAGCAGGGAGTTTCCCAAATTAATCCCATCGTTTCAATGTCTTGACTGACACCCCAATCTTCTGTGCAAACTCGTGAGGTTTCAACGTAAATATATTTATGGGTTTGCCTATAAGTGTATAGGTTTGTCTATTTAATTGGAAACCAGTCTACTCTCCCTAGGTTGCTCAGATGGTTCATTTTCAAGACCAAAATATGAGACTCTTAATTTATTCCCTGACTCTCTTAAGGTCCATCGCCCCTGGGTACAGTCAACCCTCCCTACATTAAGAAAGCTGTTGTAACCAAGTTTGTAACTCTTGTATATCCCTAAAATCTAGTAATTCTTCTGCTAAACTTTCCAGTTGCTCTACTGATAGCATTTGAATTTGCTGTTTTACTGTATCGT
>NZ_JANQDJ010000025.1:0-43380 GCF_029891685.1 Umezakia ovalisporum Ak1311
AACGGTCTGAGGATGTCTTTGACAATCTTGGGAAATGAATTTATAATCATTATCAATTATTATATTTTAATACTTCGCCCAGAATTTACCATATTTTGGGCTATTTTTATCACCTCTTTCTTAACATTCAACACTTGTGGCAATGGCCAAATTAATCAGTAAAATGGCAATGGGTGCAGTGATCAGGGAAATAATTAAATTTATTCGGTCACGAACAATTAACTGAAGGTGTCTTTGAGCTAATATCAAGGTTTGATACCCCAGGGAAGCTTGAACCTGTCTAGGCATTGCTTTGATGATTTTGGAAGCGTTGATACCTAAGCGTTGGTCGATATACTGGGTTTGATAAGGTGAACGCTTAAATTGTTCAGCAGTTGTCATCACAACTTCTTGGTTATCCAATTTAATATAAACATCAGCAAAATCACATTTTTCTAAGTTAAAGAATATACAGGCATCTTCAAAAGACCCAAAGTAACAGAGGTTACCGCCTTGACCTAAAAATGCGATGCGGTCACAGAGATTAATATTACCAGTAGCATGGGTGACTAAAATTATGGTTCTGCCTTGGTTAGCCAACTTCCTCAGAAGCTGCATCATTTTTTTATCTAACCCTGGATCTAAACCTGATGTGGGTTCATCTAAAAAAAATAGTTTGGGATCTACTAATAACTCTACTCCGATGGAAACCCGCTTTAATTGTCCACCACTGAGGTTTTTGACAAAAACATCTCGACTGGCTAACATTTCAATCTGACTTAGGGTTTGTTCAATAATTAAATCAATATCAGCATCTGGTGGGAGTCTGAGTTTGGCAGAGTATTTTAAAGCTTCTACTACTTTTAATTCTTTGTGGAGAATATCTGATTGAGGGACATAACCAATTTGATTGCGATAAATATTAAATTTATGTCGTAGGTTTTCTCCATTGATATAAACGGTTCCCTCGGTGGTGGGTTGAATTCCCAACAAAGTTTGCATTAAGGTAGATTTACCTGCTCCGCTACCCCCAACAAAAGCAACCAATTGTCCAGGTTCTATGGGTAAAGAAATTTGATTAAGCAGGACTTTTGTGTGGTTTCGAGTTTTAATAGTTTTGAAAATATTTTTAGCATCAAGACGAATATGACTGCCTGTATCAGAAGTTACTAATTCATCCCCTTGTAAAACCAAGGTATAGGGGGGGATTTTGATAATGGCACCAGAATTTAAACGAATTTTGCCATTAATTTTTATATCATTCACAAATATGCCATTGGTACTGCAATCATACAAAATATATTCCCCTGGGTTGAGATATTCAATCACCGCGTGTTTACGGGAAATGGTAGGGGCAATTATTTGTAAGTTGGCTGTGGGATCTCTACCTAAAATAGTGGATCTTTCCTTGAGAGAGATAGATGCAAAACTTTTCAGGTTATGAGAACTACTATGGGAGTAACGAAACTCTAGTGTTACTAAAATACTAAAATTTTGACCAATTTTGATAACATCTCCATCTTGGAGACAATATCCTAAATCATGGCTAATCAAATGATTATTGATAAACAATCTATTGCTGCTTGGTTGACGGCGATCACCATCGTAAATATAGTATTTTCCTTCAACTTCTAGTAAAGTAGCTTGGCAGCGACTAATCACTGACCAGTCTGGGGGTACTAATAAGTCTGCTATTTGAGGATCTCTGCCTAATATATGTTGACTATGGGAAAGTTCAAAAGCTGGTAGTATTTGACCCTGATTGGTAAGAACAAGATAGGGTCTGGTGGTTGGGGTCATATTAACTGATGATGATATGGAATTATCAATGCAGAACTAGGAAAAATTGTTCTGTGTTACCTTATTAGGTTCTCAGCAGAAAGTTTGTCATCTTATACTTTTAGAGGCAGCGAAAATTTGGCTAGCACGAACCGAATTAACATATCGCCAATGCCAAGGCTCAAAACTGACTCCTTGACTATTGTTTTGAGGAAAGGATAATTCAAAGCCGTATTTATAAGCATTATTGACAAGCCAGCTATAGGCAGGAGTTGATTCAAACTGAAATTTCAGATCAGTATTAGAGTAATTACCATCACCAATATCTAAGGCATAGCCAGTATGATGTTCACTGTGACCGGGAGGTGCACTTAATCTGGCAGCAGCTTCTTTGTTGCCTCTTCTTTGGATCTGTTGTTGAAAAAGCCTTTCTTGATCTGCTATGGAACGGAAGCCAGAAATAATCATTAACTGAATGCCTTGTGTTTGGGCTCTAGCCTTCATCTGCTTAAAAGCTAGAGCCGCTTCTTGGTCTAAATATTCAGTGCGATGATAATACTTGCCCACAGTTACAAGCCGTTTAGAGGAGTTTTCTGCAAATGCAAAATGTCCTAAGTAAGTATTTATGTTGGATAAACTAGTTTTTTTAGGATTGGGGGGATTAGATTTTTCCTGATACATAGGGTCGAGATATTCTGGAGCAGGTTCAGACAGCACTGGGGGGAGTACATTGCCAGGATGGGGATGAGAATCTACAGATATTGGTTGATCCTCCACAGGAATACCAGGAGCAGAAAGAGATGGCACAACCACAGGAACTGAAGCAGGATAACTTGTATTACTCTGGGTATCCCTTTGGGGATTTAACTGAGATAATTCTGAGGGTAAAGTATGTGGACTTTTCTGGTAATTTTTGCTGAGTTCTGGAGTATAAGAATTATCAGCTTTAGGAAAGTACCACGAAGCAAAGAAAAGTCCCACAATTAAGGAAACAATAAAAACAGTGGTAAATAAAAGAATAAATAGCAGAAGTTTCTTGGTATTCATGGTTTTTCAAAAATAAAACTTACAAGTCAACTAACTGACCAGCTATCCAGCCTGTGATACCGGAAGAAGGATGATATACCTGATACCAAAGGTAACCACTTCTGTCGTAGTCTCTACCTAGAATTTCGATAGGCTGTCCAGTTAAGCCTGTTCCAACAACACCATAATCAGTGCCTGGACCAGAGCGAATATTTTTTGTTCCCGGCCGTCCACCAATAGTTGCATAAGTACCACCACTAGACCCACTACTGGGATTGACTATTATTCTCCTAACGATAGTTTTGGGAGCAGCAGCGGCTTTTTTCTCAGCTTCCCGACGCATTCTTTCGGCAGCTAGACGATTTTTTTCAGCTTCTGCTCTTAAAGACTCAGCTTCTTGCCGTTTCTTTTCTTCTTCTGCTAATGCTTTTTGCACATCTTCTTTTTGTTTTTCACTATCCGCTAGTTTTTGTTCAGCTTCTTTTATCTGCTGCATAATAAGGAAACTTGCTGATACACCTAGGGCTACTACAACAGCAGTTAATAGGATGAGAATTAACTTACTCCAAGGAAAAGAAGATTTTGAATCAGTGGGACTATTTGAAGTTGAGTAACTGGATGAGGGAATAATGACTGTGGGGGTGGGAGATGCTGGAGCAAAGGTTAATGTTTGGGAGTTACTAGAATTAGTAGAAAATCTAGTGCTGGATATGTGGAGAGCCTGATTCATTTCTTCAGCAGTGGCATACCGACTAGCAATTTCCATCTTGACAACTTTGCTTAAAACTGTCCTGAGTCTTGGTTCTACATTAGGGGCATAACTTTCCCACTCCAGTTCCCCAGTAGCAGGATGAATTGACATTTCAATTGGTAATTTTCCTGTAATGGCATAAATCATTGTTAGCCCCAAGGCATAAAGGTCTGTGCTAAACACTGCTCGCCCTGAACTCTGCTCTGGAGCCATAAATCCTCTGGTTCCTACTACCACTGAACTAACTATGGAACCAGACCCCAAGGTGGCAGCCCCCATGGTTTCCTTTACTGCCCCAAAGTCAATTAATACAGGTAGGTGATCGCTGTTTCGGAGGATAATATTTTCAGGTTTAATATCCCGATGAATAATATTTTTGTTGTGAATGTATTTCAACGTATTGAGTAGGGAAGTGAGGATAATTATTGCTTGCTCGGAGCCAATGATTCCCACTTGAGCCAGGTTTTTGCCTTCAATGTACTCCTGAACTAAATAAAATTGATCATGATGGACAAAATAACTGAGTAAGCTGGGAATCTGTGAACTATTCCTACCCAAGTCTTCCAAAACTTTTGCTTCTTTTTCAAACAACTTTTCAATTAAGTCATAGGCGGTGTGATTATCAGAATTAATTGGCTTCAATCGCTTAACTACCACCAGTGACTGAGAAGGTAATTGGGTATCACGGGCGAGAAATGTTTCTCCAAATCCTCCTGAACCCAGGGGATTGACAATTTCATAACGGTTAGTGAGTAGTTTATCCATAGTAGGAGTTAAGAATTGAGGAAAACTTTAACTTTGGAATAACTGCATCCAATGGGATTCCACAGTTTTTTAATTTTCAACTTTGCTAACTTAAATTAAAGTTAATTGACATCTTTGCTGTACTTAAAAGATTGTATAGTTACAGCGCCTTTAAGTCAAATTTTATATATTTATACGTAGAAATATATAAAGTGCGCTAAATGGCTTTGAGAAAAAGCTTTTCTGGGATGAAACCTATTTGATTTGATAAGTGTAAAACTTAAGTTCACTTGCACTAAATCTCTCTGACAAGTGGGATTCAAAAGCGTGTCCGCTCTGATGTTCATCCCCTAACCATTCCTGTCCCGCCTTGAGTGGTGCATCGAGGGTGTAATAAATTTGTTTTTGACAAAAAATCCTCTGCTGTGGCTGATAATAGGGAACTGCTGATAATTAGAGTCCATGGGGTATATTTTGACCAGTGTTATGTACGGGCGGTGAAATTAGCTAAGATAATCTCACTTTTCAATTAAGGAACTGGTGTCGCTAAAATAACCACCACCCAAAATATTGGCTATCACCCTTCAAGCTTCCCTGACAAAGTTCATCGGTTTAGAACAGGCTGATTTGGACAAAACTATTTACCACGGTTTGGTGTCCCAGTGCGACGACCCCCTAGCCATACATTGGGATTTACACACCATTCAGCTAGTTATGTACTGGGAAAAAATGCTTAACTTTACCAGGGATTAGCATTATTCGCTTCTTGACACTGGCTGAAGTTGTTGAACTTCACCGTGAGATTATCCAGCAGTGTGGTAGCGCGTTGGGTATGGGAGATAGATGTGCTTTAGAATCTGCACTGGCTCAACCTCGGATGACTTTTGGCAGGGCAGAAAAAGACATTAAAAGACATTTCCTGGGCTGATATATGTTTTTTTGCCCAGTTTCAGATATATTATAGATTCGTGCATAATAATGCCTAAATATATACAATATATAAAAATATATGTATATGTCTTTTTTTCATCTACGTATTAAAAATATGTATAAATAAATGCTCAAATATACTAATTTTTCCTAAAACCCTACCAGAAATTATTAATCAAAATGTCTAAAAATCTTGATATTACCTCCCTTAATGAAAGTAATAATAGGGTTGTTGTCATGGTGGAACCACACAGCCAAAAAGCACAAACGCAACAAGTTGTTTACCGCATTTTAGATGCTAATCTAGACCGGGCTAGGGAAGGCTTGCGAATTATCGAAGAGTGGTGTCGCTTTGGCTTAAATAATGGTCAATTGGTTGGAGAATGTAAGTCCTTGCGTCAAGAATTGGCTCACTGGCATAGTGCTGAAATACGGGCAGCAAGAGATACACTGGGAGACCCAGGTACGGAATTAAGCCATCCCCAGGAGGAACAACGCTCTAGCATGAAAGGGCTATTGCAGGCAAATTTTTGCCGAGTCCAAGAAGCAATGCGCGTGCTAGAAGAATACGGCAAGCTTTATCATCCCAATATGGGTAAGGCTTTTAAGCAGATGCGCTATCGTGTTTATACTCTAGAGACTGGTTTAATGGGCTACCAGCGTCATCAACTGCTGTGGCGATCGCAATTATATCTAGTGACTTCCCCATCAGAAACTTTGTTCACAACCATTGAAGCTGCCCTCAAAGGTGGGCTAACTTTGGTGCAGTACCGTGATAAAAATGCTGATGATAACCTACGTTGGGAACAGGCGATGAAATTACGCCAACTTTGTCATTCTTACGGTGCTTTGTTGATCATTAATGACAGAGTGGATCTAGCTTTGGCTGTGGATGCAGATGGAGTACACTTGGGACAGCAAGATATGCCCATTGCCATAGCGAGACAATTACTGGGTCACCAGCGTTTGATTGGCAAATCAACTACAAATGCTGAAGAAATGCAAAAAGCAATTGCTGAAGGTGCAGATTATATTGGTGTCGGCCCAGTTTATGAAACTCCCACCAAAGCAAACAAGCCAGCAGTGGGCTTAAAATATGTAACCCACGCAGCCCAAAATAGCTCAATTCCTTGGTTTGCCATTGGGGGTATAGATGCCAACAACATCAACGATGTAATTCAGGCGGGAGCAGAACGGGTGGCGGTGGTCAGGGCTATCATTCAGGCGGAACACCCCACCTTAGTAACACAATATTTTGTCTCTCAGCTTCATCGTACCAAGTTATAAGCAATTTACGACTCAAAATCAGCATTTTTTAAGATGTCTAATCAAATTAGCCTCCAGGTGAATGGGGAAACTCGCAGTTGTTTTTCCCAAACTTGTTTACCAGATTTACTCCAACAGTTGGGTTTTAATCCCCGTTTAGTGGTGGTGGAGTATAACGGTGAAATTTTGCACCGTCAATTTTGGCCACAAACACAAGTACAGCCAGGAGATCGCCTAGAAGTGGTGACCATTGTTGGCGGCGGTTAATTTAACAAACCATTGGGGAGAGGTTCACAGAGGTATAGGGAACGGTGAAGGGTTTTGCGTCTAGCTAATTCTTTGCCTTTACGACCAAGTTTTTCCCGTAGCTGGTGATCGCTACACAAACGTTTGAAAGCTTGAAAAACCTCGTATCCAGATTTGGAATTCACCAGAATACCATTTTCCTCATGACGAACCATATCAATGACAGAGCCTAGACGGGAAGCAATCACAGGCTTACCAAAGTAGTTTGCTTCTAAGTATACAATTTCAAACCCCTGTATGGAGTCTTTGGTGTCTGATAAAGTTAGCATGGCAAAAATATCACAGGCTGCATAATAGCCAGCTAATTCACCCTCAGGTACGTATCCCATAAAGTGTACCCGTTGGTGTACCCGCAAGCGCTGTGCTAAATTTTTTAATGCGGATTCACATGGTCCTTCCCCACAAAGTATGTAGTGAACATCAACTCCCATTGTTAGCAGTAGCGGTAAATTTTCTATCACGCGGTCAAAATTTTTCTCCTTAACTAACCCTCCCACGGAAAGAATCACTATTGCTGTTTCTGGAATGTTGTAAGCCTTCCGTAGGCTTTGACGTAAATCATCAAGATTACCTTGACTTTTATCTACACCAAATTTTTCCGGTCTGATTACAGGTTGAATTACATGAGTAGGAGTTTGTAAGCGAAAATTCTTACGGAGGAAATCCTGGGTAATGTAACTGTTGCAAATAACTCCTTCAGCCCGTGTTAAGGTGAATTTTAAAAGCCATCGCCATACAGGATTGTGTAAACTGTCAACAATATCACCACCATGTAAATAAATAAAAAAGCGTATGGGTAGAATATAGCTCAATAGTAACAGCGCCGGAAATCCATAGGCGTGTCCCCATTCAATGTAACGGTAGTGATAACGAAAATACAGTTTGATAGCCAGGAGAAACGAGCAAATTAAATCGATAACAGGTTGTAAGAAACTCCCTATCAAACTACCTAACCAACATGGAAAATTTGGCCAGCGATATATAGGAAACTGTTGGGCTTCGTCAAATACTTTATCGCCAGAACAACCAGCAGCCAAAACAACTATCCGTTCTGGATCTTGAACACAGCGATTATAGAGATATTCCCCGATTACTGCCTTTTTTGGTAGAAAGACATGGGATATTACTAGAATGTCAGGAGATCCGGTTTGATTTCTGATTTTTGTTGGCAGTTGAGAGATATGTTCCATGTTAGTTTTGATAATGTGAATTGCAGAAATGTTGACTGTTGACTGTTGACTGTCCAAGTTGTGCGTCGGTGATAAAAAATTTGAGCAATTAATGACTCTATTCTCAATAGACAATGAACTTTATCTGGGTAAAACGCAAAAATTGTAAATTTTTATTCCAGGATTCAACACTTCTGTGTAAATTGAAGTGATTATTTAATTTGTAATATTGAAATTGAGCTATAGCATTTACCTTAGTTAAATTGTATGAAATTGACTTAGTTTGTTCTTCCATATTTATTCCCCACTAAAATTATTTTTTAGTATTGACTTTGTTGTAGCTCAAGCAAAGAAGTTAACTAAAGAAGAAACATAATACTTTGTTGTGTGAAGATATCTGCTACAACAGAAGTGAACATCGAAAGTTGAGATTGGTAGTGTCAGTGATTCCAACATCTTGTTGTAATATGTTGGCTGTTGAAATTAAGTTACTATAAATGCTCTGTCTAGCATATGTTGAGCAGCAATTTTTTGTGATGATTTCATGGCATACTTAATTAGCTCTGTATTTAATTTCTCGTGATTTTGTCATGTTAGCTAACAGTTATCCTCGAGAAACCAGAGATTTACACATTTCTTACCAGAAATTTTTACAACCCGTAATTAATATAGACAAGAGATGGATATTTGTATACATGATTACCACTTTGGAGAAGATAGTTTTTAAAAACATAATTTTCCATTTTTGTTTCAGGGAATGGATGACAAATATCTCAGCAATATTTTAGGACATTAAGGATGGGAAATTATTTATTATTTCTGTGAAGTGTTTGTTAATTATATTTGTGTTTGATGAATTGCCCAAATTTGTTTTTTTTAATTAAACCATAAATAAATATTTAACAAAATGGATGATTATAGCTTATTTACTAAATAATAAACTGCTATAAAAACTACTAAAATTTGCTTATTTAAACAGATTATCTTAAATAAATGTACATAGGTTGCCAAAGTGCCAAAAAAGCAATTCTTATAATTACTTATCCCCAGTTAATTGGGAATAAAAATAAAATCTGCCATCAAAATTCTTGTAGACACCTTTCCATGGAAGGTCTATTTGAAAAAAAACCTCTGATGCACAGTTTGAGTATTAACAGGTTAGTAGATGGAATTTTTGTAGTTGACTTAACTTATCTGCATTGATTTGCCATCAGCCGATGGGTATAATGGGTATAAAATTTTTTCTAAAGAATCACCTTAAGTCGCCAGATAATATCAGTGTATGGGGGGAAGTGTGATTTAACCACTTCTGGTAAATCAGAAATATCCCTTCAGCTTACTGCATAACTTAAATAAGACGCGTTAAATTAGAGATGTAGTTGCCAAAAAGATAAACATCAAAAGTCAAGAGCAGGTGGTATCAATCAAAAACCCTACTGTTCTGATGTAATATAATTCTGGGGGATTGAATATTTCTACCATCTCGCAAAGCAATTATAAACCAATAATTAATAGAATTTCCAACCGTGCTTACTATGGGTAACAAAATACAAAAAACCGTCAAACCACTGTTAAAAATTTTCTTGGTCTTTAGCCTAGTACTAACTTTAGCACTTAGCCACCCTGATGGAGCTTTAGCCGCCCGCACTGGTGGTCGCATTGGTGGAGGCTCCTTTAGATCTCCTTCTAGCCGCACCTACACACCTCGCACTTATGCTCCTCCCGGTGGAGGAAGGTACTACCCCGGTGGTGGTGGCTTCGGCTTTCCTTTTTTGATTCCCTTCTGGGGTATCGGAGGAGGATTTGGCGGGTTATTTACCATCTTAATCTTCTTTGCCATCGCTAATTTCCTCCTTCAAACCTTCCGCCGTGTTAGCAGTGGTGAAGGCGAAGAAGTTACCTACAGCAGCAATCAGCCTGTTTCTGTAACTCGGTTACAAGTTGGTTTGTTAGCACAAGCCCGTGGTTTGCAAGCGGAACTTAACAAAATTGCCGAATCTGCTGATACCAATACCCCCGAAGGAAGATCAGCAATTTTACAAGAAACCAGTTTAGCTTTACTCCGTCATCCAGAATATTGGGTATATACAGGAGGGGGGACAGAGCAACTTAAGTTAAGTTCCGCTGAAAGTCAGTTTAACCGTTTGTCTTTGGCAGAACGTAGCAAGTTCAGCGAGGAAACTTTGTCTAATGTCAACAACCAGTTAAAAGCAGCCTTTAACAAAGATGCTTTACCCAATGCTGACCAACTGGAAAATCCCACCCGCCTCATGAGTGAAGGTCCTGGAGAATATCTGATTGTTACCTTATTAGCAGCAACATTGGGTAAGTTCTCTATTCCAGAAGTTAATAGTTCTGATGATTTGCGTCAAGGGTTGCGGCGCATTGGTGGAATTCCCGGTGATCAAATTTTAGCTATTGAGGTGCTTTGGACTCCTCAAGCTGAAGGTGACACCCTCACATCTGATGATATACTGGCGGAGTATCCTGATTTGAAGTTGGTATGAAAAGCCTATGTGGGCTACTGTGGAATTTGACTTGATTTCCCAGGCCTTCATAGATTGGATATCAAAAATAGATGTCAAATCAAAACCTCACTCAGGTGACGAAGGTCTTGGGGGAAGGGTGAGGTTTTTATAATTTTTTACATAAATTTACGGAAAAACAATTGCTTTTAATAACCTTGGCATAACTCAGGCTTTACCTGTTGGCCTTACAGGATGTGGTATATACCTATTTTGTAAGACTTTGGTTGAGGTTTCCATGAGTACAAGGTCCAATAACCCATTGAGGTTCAACCGCCGCCGGTTTCTACTCAATTCTGCTGTGACAGCGGGTGGAATTATTACCACCAATCTGCTCTCAAAATCATCAGTGTTCGCACAAGCACCAGCATTAATTACCTCTAACGCCATGCGCCCCAGCATACCCTATGGTGTTGCCACTGGGGACATGGGCAATAATGGCATTGTAATTTGGAGTCGCAGCGATCGCCCAGCGAGAATGTTAATTGAATATTCTACCAGTGAATCTTTTAACCGGGTGGGACGTGTTCTCGGTCCAATTACTTCGGAAGAACATGATTATACAGGCCGATTTTTGCTGAAGAACCTACCTCCAGACCAGCAAATATTTTATCGAGTCACCTTCCAAGACTTAGACAATTCCAGAATTCAAAGTGAACCCGTAAGCGGTACTTTCCGCACTCCTTCCACAGTTGGGAGGGATATTTTGTTCGTCTGGGGTGGAGATACCGCCGGTCAAGGATGGGGTATTAATCCCGATTTCGGCGGGATGAAAATTTACGAAACCATGCGTCAACTTAATCCCGACTTTTTCATTCATTGTGGGGATACTGTTTATGTTGACAACCCCATTGTTTCAGAAAGAACACTTGAAGATGGCACAATCTGGAGAAACATCACCACCGAAGAAAAATCAAAGGTAGCAGAAACCCTCCAGGAATTTCGTGGCAACTTCCAATATAACTTGCTGGATGATAACGTCAAGCGTTTTAATGCTGAAGTGCCCATGTTGGCACAGTGGGATGACCACGAAACCACAAACAACTGGTATCCCGGAGAAATTCTTCAGGATAGCCGCTATGTAGTTAAGGATGTTAACTTACTAGCGGAAAGGGCAAGACAAGCATTTTTTGAATATATGCCCATGAACTACAGCACAAGATTTGGTGCTGATAGCTCAAAAATTTATCGTTCCTTCCAACATGGCCCATTACTAGACATATTCATGCTGGATGAACGTACTTATCGGGGGCCAAATACTCAGAATGTTCAGCCAAAGTCAAATGCGGAAACAGTTATGCTGGGTAGGCCACAATTAAAATGGTTGAAAAAGCAACTACTAGAGTCAAAAGCTACTTGGAAAGTAATTTCCAGTGATATGCCCTTAGGACTGATAGTTAGAGACGGTCCCAGCAACTTTGAAGCTTGGGCTAATGCAGACAATGGCCGCCCCTTGGGAAGAGAATTAGAGTTAGCCGAATTACTGCGATTTATCAAACGTCGGAATATTGAAAATGTTGTTTGGATAACTGCTGACGTACATTATGCAGCAGCCCATTATTACGACCCCAGCAAAGCAGAATTTACTGACTTTAAGCCTTTTTGGGAATTCGTTGCAGGACCCCTTAACTCTGGTACATTTGGCCCGGGACAATTAGAGAATACCTTCGGTCCACAGTTAATGTTCCAAAGTAATCCCCCGGGTATGAGACCAAATCGCCCCCCCAGCGAAGGTTTACAGTTCTTTGGCGCAGTCAAGATTGATGCTGATACCAAAGTGATGACAATCTCTCTGCGTAATTTAGTTGGGGAAGTTATTTACACCAAAGAATTAACACCGGAAAGTTAAGTCTTTCTTTAGCTCTTTTAGATCCAGCAAGATAGAACCCTATCTTGCTGGCTTTTTTATATTGTGGTTGACAGGGTATTTTGGATTTTCTCCCCATCTATCAAAAACCTGAATAGTGCGAAAATTCCATAACAAAACTTTGAGCCATAGCCTTTCCCGCCCCACATCACGTTATCATCAGCTGTTGTGGAATCTCCGTGCATTACCCCTACCATTTATGACCGCTTCTCATCCTGAAACCCAACCAACGGAACCCAATAACTCCGCCACCCCTCACATCGACACCAAACTGGTAGACCGCACTAAGCTCAGTAAAATGTACCAGCATTATGTAGAAGTGAAAGATAAATATCCCCACGCCGTACTGCTATATAGGGTAGGAGATTTTTTTGAAACCTTTTTCCAAGACGCTGTAACGGTATCCAGAGAACTAGAACTCGTACTCACCAGCAAACACGGCGGCGAAATTGGTCGCATAGCCATGACCGGCGTACCCCACCACGCCTGGGAACGCTACACCACCCAACTAGTGGAAAAAGGCTATGCAGTAGTAATTTGCGACCAAGTAGAAGACTCATCCACCGCCGTCGGCTTAGTAAAGCGAGAAGTAACACGTATCCTCACCCCAGGAACCTTACTAGAAGAAGGAATGTTAAAAACTAGTCGCAACAATTACCTAGCCGCCGTAGTAATTGCAGCAAATCATTGGGGATTAGCCTATGCAGATATTTCCACCGGAGAATTCCTCACCACTCAAGACAGCAACTTAGAACACCTCACCCAAGAGTTAACGCGGTTACAACCCGCCGAAATACTAGTTCCCACCAACGCACCAGACCTAGGTACCTTACTGCGTCCTGGAGAAACCTCCCCCCATCTTCCCCCCTGTCTACCACCGTCATTTTGTTATAGCCTACGCCCCCAAACCCCCTTCTCCCAAAACGAAGCTCGATGTAAACTATTAGAAAAATTTAAATTGCGATCGCTAGAAGGAATTGGTTGCAACCATCTACCCTTAGCCCTACGAGCAGCTGGTGGCTTATTAGAATATGTAGAAGACATGCAGAAAGTCAACCCAGTTGCCCTGCAAAAACTACGCACATACACCATCACCGACTACCTAATCATTGATAATCACAGCCGCCGCAACCTAGAAATCACACAAACAGTCCGAGACAGCACATTTCACGGTTCCTTACTGTGGTCATTACACAGAACCACCACAGCCATGGGCGGGCGAGCATTGCGACGATGGTTATTGCAACCATTACTAGACATTAAAGGTATTCGAGCCCGTCAAGACACCATTGCAGAATTAATAGCAAACACCCCCCTACGCCAAGACTTGCGACAACTACTAAAGCAAATTTACGACTTAGAACGGCTAACAGGAAGAGCCAGTTCAGGAATTGCCAACGCCAAAGACCTAGTAGCCCTAGCAGACTCCTTCTCACAACTACCAAAACTATCCAACCTAGTAGCAGACGCGTCATCCCCCTTCCTCAGAGCCCTACAAAAAATTCCCCCCACCATAGTAGAACTAGCAGAAAAATTACACGCCCATCTAGTGGAATCACCACCCATAAACATCAAAGAAGGCAACTTAATACGCCCAGGAATAAACCCTGAACTAGACCAGAGAAAAACAACCGTAGAATCAGATCAACAATGGATAGCCAACCTAGAAATTGACGAACGAGCAAAAACAGGAAATTCCACATTAAAAGTAGGATTTAATAAAACCTTTGGTTACTACATCAGCATTTCCCGTAAAACAGCCCACATACCCGACAATTACATTCGCAAACAAACCCTAACCAACGAAGAACGTTACATCACCCCAGAATTAAAAGAACGAGAAGCCCGGATTCTCACAGCCCGGGAAGATTTAAACCAGCTAGAATATCAGATTTTTACAGAATTGCGCCAAGAAGTAGGAGAAGAATCCGAAACAATTCGTAACATTTCCCGTGCCGTAGCCGCCGTAGATGTGCTGTGTGGTTTAGCAGAACTAGCCATACAGCAAGACTACTGCCGTCCAGAAATAATTGAAGGACGGGAAATCACCATCATCCATGGTCGTCATCCTGTAGTAGAACAAACCTTACCCACAGGATTCTTCGTACCAAACTCCACCCAATTAGGAAAACAAGAAAAAAACCACCCACACCCAGACAAAACAGAAGAAAACCCAGACTTAATCATCCTCACCGGACCCAACGCCAGTGGGAAGAGTTGTTACCTACGTCAAGTAGGGTTAATTCAGCTAATGGCGCAAATAGGTAGTTTCGTCCCCGCCAAATCGGCGCAATTAGCATTGTGCGATCGCATCTTCACCCGTGTAGGAGCCGTAGACGACCTAGCCACAGGTCAATCTACATTCATGGTAGAAATGAACGAAACCGCAAACATCCTCAACCACGCCACCGCGCGATCGCTAATATTACTAGATGAAATTGGCCGGGGAACCGCAACCTTTGATGGTCTTTCCATCGCCTGGGCTGTAGCAGAACATATAGCAACAGACATTCAAGCCCGGACAATTTTCGCCACCCACTACCACGAATTAAACGAACTAGCCAGTATTTTACCCAACGTAGCCAACTATCAAGTCACCGTAAAAGAATTACCCGACAAAATCATTTTTCTCCACCAAGTCCAACCCGGCGGAGCCGACAAATCCTACGGTATTGAAGCCGGACGACTAGCAGGCCTACCAGACCCAGTAATTCAACGAGCAAAACAAGTAATGGCGCAAATTGAAAAACACAGCAAAATTGCCCTAGGGTTGCAAAACATAAAATAATACACTCTCATTCATCCCCACCCTAAAATAAACCCCTTAAAACCCATTCAAATAGACATCACCAACCCAAACCCAAACAAAATTTACCCTTCCCAAATAACTTCATGATAGAACTACTACAACAAGTCAGAGTAATTGACCCAACCCTAGAAATTGACCAAATAGCCGACGTACTAATCGCCGACAATCAAATTCAAGACCTAGCCACACAAATCACCAACATCACCCCACACACACAAATCAAAAATTGTCGAGGATTAATCCTCGGCACAGGGTTAATCGACATATATAGTCACTCCAGAGAGCCAGGATTTGAACAACGAGAAACTCTGTCATCCCTACTACAAGCCGCCGCAGCCGGAGGGTTTACCAGAATTAGCATCCTACCAGACACATGCCCAGTTATCGACCACCCCGCCATTGTTGCACAATTGCAGCAAAAAAATAAGCCCAACCCAAACACACCCCATCTTTATATCTGGGGTGGAATAACTCAAAACCTAGCCGGCAAGCAACTAACAGAACTAGGAGATTTAGCCGCATCCGGGGTAATTGGATTCACAGACAATCAGCCCTGGGAAAACCTAGACATAGTGCAACGAGCCTTAGAATATCTTCAACCAACTAAAAAACCGGTGGCATTCTTTGCCAGCCATAGCTCATTATCCCCCAATGGAGTAATGCGCGAAAGCCCAGAAGCTCTGCGCCTAGGCTTACCCCCCATCCCAGCCAGCGTTGAAACCACCGCCATTGCCTCCTTATTGGAACTAGTGGCGGCCACCAGCACCCCCGTACACATCATGCGAATCTCCACAGCCCGCAGCGTAGAACTCATCGCCTCAGCGAAACACCGCGGCCTACCCATCACCGCCAGCACCAGTTGGATGCACCTATTACTTGACACCAAGGCAATTAAAACTTACAACACAAGCCTGCATTTAGACCCACCCCTAGGTAATTCCAGTGACGTAGAAGCTTTACGCACCGGAGTCAAAGAAAGAATAATAGATGCCATCGCCATAGACCACGCACCTTACACCTACGAAGAAAAAGTCCAAGCCTTTGCCCAATCTCCTCCAGGAGCCATTGGTTTAGAATTAGCACTACCCCTACTATGGCAGCATTTGGTTGAAACCGGTAAATTCACAGCCTTGCAATTGTGGCGGGCTTTAAGCACCGAACCCGCAAAATGCTTGCAACAAAAACCAAGCGCAATTACTCCCAAGGAAAAAGCAGAACTGACCTTATTCGACCCCCAAAAAACATGGATAGTAGAACAAAAAAACCTTCACACACTTTCTACTAACACACCCTGGCTAGGACAAGAACTCAAAGGCCGTGTTGTGAAAATTTGGGTTTGACACCCCCAGGTAACTGCAAAGCAGTGTAGCAGGAGATTCTTGGTTCTTAGAAACACGCTTCGATTTTATTTAAACTATTTAATAAAGTGTTTGAAAACTTATAATTAATACATCAAACATTACTTTACCCCACCTTCCCTATTTCCCCCCTTCCTTAAAAACAATTTAGTCTTCCACACGGTAGCCCAACTCCGCTAAACTCATAGACGATTGTCGCCATTTTGGTTGTACTTTAACAAATAGCTCTAGGTAGACCTTACCAGCAATGAGCTTTTGAATTTGTTCCCGGGACTCACTACCAATAGCTTTAAGCATTGAGCCTCCCTTACCAATAAGAATACCCTTTTGGGAATCCCGCTCAACGTGTATAGTTGCAAGCACACGGGTGATGCTGGGTGTTTCTTCTACTTTATCAACAGCGATAGCCACTGAATGAGGAATTTCTTCACGAGTCAACAGTAAAATCTGTTCCCGAATCAATTCCCCCATAATAAAGCGCTCTGGTTGGTCAGTTACCAAGTCAGGGGGATAGTAAAACGGCCCAGTGTCTAAATGTTCAACTAACAATTGTTGTAATTCTGGTAATTCTGCACCAGTTTGGGCGGAAAATTTGACCATCGGCCATTGTTGGGGTCGGGCTAAACCTTGGTAACTATTATCAATCAACTCAGAGTTTAGGGGTTGTTGGTCAATTTTATTCAAACCCAAAATTACGGGAGTTTCATTAGGTAATAGCAAATCGGCAATAAAGCGATCGCCCGCACCACAAACCACTGAACCATCTACCACAAACAGCACCACATCCACAGAGTCAATAGCATTTTTGGCATTTTTCACCAGCACTTCCCCCAATTGATGATGGGGTTTATGAATACCCGGTGTATCCACAAAAATTAACTGTGCCACTGGAGTAGTTAAAATCCCTCGCAAACGATTGCGTGTAGTTTGTGCTACTGGTGAGGTAATAGCTATTTTTTGCCCTACTAATTGATTCATCAAAGTAGACTTACCGACATTGGGACGACCAATAATGCCGATGAAACCCGATTTAAATTCAGGAGGAGCCTGGGGGATGGATACTTCTCCTGAAAAAGAGAAGTTGTGATTATCAATACTAGTCACCTTAAGCTCCAACGTTATATATTACAGGTTAGATAAGTTGATTCTGTTCTCAGGTCCGCAACAAACATAATTTAACCCTGGCATTTTGAGGGACTGCCTTTATATAAGTTTAATCTAATCATGACCTAACATAACTCACCTCTCCCCTGGAGCCAAGGCGAGAAGATAATAAACTATTGCTACCCTATGAACACTAAAGCCACTCCCTTAGCCTAGTAGAGCCTTCGCGCCTTTGCTAAAGTGTGGTAAATTCAACATTATCAAAAATAATTAATGTTAATTTCCACTGAAAAACTATACCGAAACTGTGAAGAACAATCAAAGCCATCCCTCATATTATTGAATTACTTGCTTACATCCTCAAAACAATGACAACCACAGAAATCAATCCCTATCTCCATGGTAACTTTGCACCAGTCAGGGAAGAAATTACAACTGATACACTCAAAGTCATAGGTGAGCTACCGGCTAACTTATCGGGGATGTTTGTCCGCAATGGGCCTAATCCTCAGTGGTCACCCATTGGCAAGTATCACTGGTTTGATGGCGATGGAATGTTACACGGTGTCAGGATCACCAAGGGTCAAGCAACTTATCGCAATCGTTACGTGCAAACACAAGGATGGAAAATAGAACAACAAGCAGGCAAAGCTCTGTGGTCTGGGTTATTTGAACCAAAACAAATGGATACTCCTGATGGTATGTCCAAAAACACAGCCAACACAGCCTTGGTTTGGCATGGTGGTCAAATGTTGGCGTTGTATGAAGGAGGGGCGCCCCATGGGATCAAGCTTCCTGATTTACAGACAATTGGTGAACATACTTACAAGGGGAAACTGGTTTCTTCCTTCACAGCTCATCCCAAGGTAGACCCAAACACGGGTGAAATGATGTTTTTTGGTTACGGGCTTACACCACCATACTTGCAATATGGCATAGTTTCACCAGCAGGGGAAATCATCCAGACAGTACCAATTGACCTGCCAATGCCGGTGATGATGCATGATTTTGCCATCACTGAAAACTACACCATATTCATGGATTTACCCTTGACTTTCAATTTGGAAAGAATCAAACGGGGGGAACCTCTGATTAGATTTGAGGGCCATCGCCCCAGTCGCTTTGGTATTATCCCTCGTTATGGCGATAATAGTAATATCCGCTGGTTTGAAAGTTATTCTTGCTACATCTTCCATGTCCTCAACGCCTATGAAGAAGATGATGAAGTAGTACTAATTGCCTGTCGCATGAGTGGGAGTACAGTTCTGGAGGTTGATAATTCCTCAACCGACCCAGAAGCAAATATTCCCCGCCTACATTGCTGGCGATTTAACCTCACCACAGGTAAAGTGCGTGACGAAATGCTAGACGATGTACCAGCAGAATTTCCCCGCATTAATGAAAACTTCTTAGGGCAATCAATACAATACGGTTATGCTGGCAAGGTGGCCAAGGATCCGCTACCATTGTTTGATGGATTAATTAAATACAACCTGAGTAATAGAAAATCCCAAATTCATCAATTCGGTCCAGGACGTTATGGCGGCGAGGCTGTGTTTGCACCTAGTATTGGTGCAACAGCAGAAGACGACGGCTGGTTAGTTACTTTTGTTTACGATCAAGCTTCACAAACTTCTGAACTTGTAGTTATCAACGCCCAAGACGTCACGGCGGAACCTGTGGCGCGGATACCAATTCCCCAAAGAGTACCCTATGGCTTCCACGCTGCTTGGGTTTCTGAGGAACAGTTAAAAATTAACTGAATAAACCAAAAGAACCTCCCACATATGGATATTTCAGTGCTTGCAATTAGTATTGAGTTTGAATAACAACAATGACTAACCTCCGGCGCAGTTGCCAAAGTAATCGCTAATGTCAAATCTGCAAACGACGAATTTTCCTTGGTAACAGCTGAGGTTGCGGAACAGTGAGTAGTTACACAATGTTAGTGGGGGTTTAATTTCCATCCATCAGCGTTGAGCTACCCGCATCAATAATAATATACCTACTCCTAAAAACAAGAAATTAGGTAGCCAAGCTCCTATCAATGGAGAAAAAACACCAGCTTGTCCCATTGCGCCACTAATAAAGAAAATTAAATAATAAGTAAAAATTACTATGACACTCACACCAAAACTTGTGCCTCGTCCGCTACGCTGACGTCTTGTTCCCATAGCCGCACCCACCAAGCCAAAGACTACACAGACAAATGGCAAAGAAATTTTTTGTTGGATGCGTACTTCAAGTTTACGAATTTTTTGCCTATCGCCACCAATACGTTCTATTTCTAATTGTTCTAAAGACTGAGCAATATTCATTTCCCCAGAATCTCGGCTTCTTTCTACTAAGTTTAATGGTGTGCGAGGTAGTTGCAGTTGTTGGTGTTCAAAGCGTAAGATATTGCGATAGGATCTGTCAGGAGCTACTAAATAAACTGTACCGTTGTAAAAATCCCAAACATTGTCAGCAGAATTCCACTCAGCAGATTCTGATACAACAATTTGATTTAAACCTTTTGTGCTGCGGTCTATGATGGTTAAACCATTCATTTGTTTACCATTAAATCGGTCAGCATAAAATAAACGTGACAATATTCTAGTCTTGCTACCATCTTCCTCTATGCTTTCTCGGTATTCGGGGTAGAAGATATTTGTCTGCTGCAAAGTGGGTTTATTTGACTTGAGAGCTTTTTCCAAAGTCACAGTTGCTTGGTAATTTGCTGCTGGCGCTATTTGTTCATTAAAAACAAATGTCATGACTGTTACCACCATGCTCAACACCACAGCCGTTAGTACCATGCGATAGACACTGACTCCACAGCCACGCATAGCAATGAGCTCGCTTTCGCTGGAAAGACGACTATAAGTCATCAAAGTAGCTAACAGCGTGGACATGGGGAAGGCTAACACAATAAAATTGGGGAATTTTAGCAAAAAAACCTGAATTGCAATATTTATCGGCAATCCAGATTCGACAATTTTCCTCACTAACTCAAACACAGCATCAATAGTCACACCTAGTGATGAAAATGCTCCCACACCAAACAAAAAAGGTCCTACCAATTCTTTGGTCAGGTAGCGGTCCATGAGAGTAAAAGGCAACAGCGAATAGAGACTGGATAAAGAATAAAGCTTCTTTGATATCATAAGGAACTATCAAAACTAAGTATGGACATCCCAGTTCACGCCTGAAAGTTATCTCCCAAATAGTGTTGGCGGACAAGGGGATTATTATAGAGTTCTTCAGGATTACCAAAAGCCAGAATTTGTCCCTCACGCATAATATAGGCCCGGTCTGTAATGGCTAAGGTTTCCCGGACATTGTGGTCTGTAATTAAGATCCCCATACCGCGATGGCTTAATTGTGCGACAATGTGCTGAATTTCCGCAACTGCAATGGGGTCAACTCCGGCAAATGGTTCATCTAAAAATAGAAATTTCGGGCCTTCTCTCCCAGCCGCTAAAGCCCGCGCTAATTCTGTCCGCCGTCTTTCTCCTCCTGAAAGTTGAATTCCTTTGCTTTTAGCGACTTTTTCTAAGCGAAACTCCCGCAGTAAAGTTTGCATTCGTTTTGACCATTCCCATCGAGGCACATGAGTTTGTTCTAGCACCAAGAGAATATTATCTTGTACTGTGAGTTGGCGAAAAATACTTGGTTCTTGAGCTAAATAGCCAATGCCTAATTGCGCTCTTTTATGCATTGGCATAGCAGTGATTTCCAGACTATCCAGCCAGACTTTGCCGTGGTTAGGTTTTTCTAGACCTGTAGCAATGTAAAAAGTCGTCGTTTTACCGGCACCATTGGGGCCCAGTAAGCCTACGACTTCACCCTGAGAAATGGAAAGGTTGACGCGATTGACGATATTTCGCTTACCGTAAGATTTGTGAATATTCTCTAAAACAATTTTCACTATTCGCGCCCGGTTTATTAATCAATGCTAATTAGATTGTCCGCCAATTTCAGGATCATTGACCATGTAGGTGGACTCAACTTGACGGTTGGATGGAGGTAAAGCTACAAAACGTCCTTCGTCAATAAGATATGTTACTTTCTCCGCACGGATGCTATTGACTCCCTGTTGCAAAATATAAACATTTCCAGTCAAATCAATGCGACGTTCCCTGCTAAAAAATTGTGCTTGAGCGGCTGTGGCTTTAATCTGGCGAGCGGGATACAACATTTGCACATTACCGCGAGCTGTGGCTACTTGAGTGTTGGCGTTATATTCTTGCACATCAGCGCTGATGGTCAAGGGACTATTTTCCCGAGATTTTTGTGCAGTGGCAGTTTGGGTGTCAGTGGCAAATGTCAAGGAACCCAAGAGTGCAGCTGGTAGCATTAAGGCTAATCCCAGGCGACGCATTTGTGATATTGGTAATTGATGGAAGGACATGATATTTTAATTACAAATTTATGATATCAGCTTGCATATTAATCATCTCAATTTGTTTATCCAGATATAAAATCTACATTTTGGAGTAAATTGGGATAACTATTATCTGCAATATCGACGCTGTGTCACTCCTGAAGGTTTCGCTGAACTGGACGGAAATCTTGAGATGTTAGCTTTTCAACTGGAGAGTGCCGACAAAAAGCTGGCATTTGTTGGCATTTGTCAGCTTTTTTAAATCGGCTACAGTTTACTTATTCCCTAGCACAATTTTTGGTCTAGGCAAACCATGACTATTATCCGAGTTACCAGCACTAAACTTTTCTGCTCCGATTTGTTGTAGTGCTGATAACAATGCTGCACTCTGACTTAATAACTCGTCCACATCAATGTTGCTATAAACAGATGGGTAACGTCCCAGGCGGTTGCTGCCTTCTCCCAGTAAAATTACTGCACCTCGCCAGTTGCCATTAGCCAAATGGTACTGTGCTACAGCAATTTGTAAAATGCCTTGATAAAAGGTTTTTTCTGGTTCCTTTGCTTCTATCCACAAAGCTTCTAAGGTGTCATGACAGGCGTAGAAGTGCCCAGAGTTAAACTGTTCTACTCCTTGCCAAAACTCTTGGGGGATAATTTCGCTCATGCCATGCTGTTTCGCACTTCTTTAATGGTTTCTAGACTAATTTCTTGTTTGTCTCCAGCAAACTCATTGTCTGAGGTGAGAAATAGCATACAGTGGCACTCTTTGCGTTCTCTCATGGGCACACAGGGACAGTTCCAATATGCAGCATTCACTTCAGCTTCTTTGTCTTCGTAGTGGCGACAGGGACACAAAGGCGAACCTAAGTCATCTTTATGTTTTGCTAGTCCCTCAATTACCACTGCGGTGACAGAAGGTTCCGAACAAAAGAATGTTCCAGTACGTTTAGCATACTGCTCGGAAAAATGCCGCATTGCTTCTAAGCTTTTATCAGTGGATGTTTTGTTATTTTCTGATGAGATCATGTGGATCGGCGCTGATAATTTAAATATTTGTTTGCATTGTACCTCATTGGTCATTAATCATTGGGAAGAGTATATTTTTTGCAATAAGCCCATGGTCTGGGGGGTCTGATTGCAGACTTCCAATTCTACAGTTACTTTCCCTTGGTGATACAGGTTGGAGTGGGCAATGTTTAACAACTACACCCACTGGCGATTGCCTCCGCGATTGCACAAAGCGCAATCGCGGTGCTAAAAAACCAACTGGCTATGGACAAACACCCATGACTAATGGCAGTAATGGCATAGAGCCGCCATTAAAGAACACAAAGCGGCAATTTCTCTATTCATCTGATGCAATTTTAGCAATCAATACGTTATGTATAGAGTTCAACAACTCCTCCGCTGTAAAAGGTTTTGCTAAAAATCCTTGAATCCCTGTCACACTGGCCTGTACTAAAGCTTCAGCACCAGAAATAGCACTCATGGCAATAATTTTTACTTCTGGGTTGATGACTTGCAAGGTGCGAATGGCTGTTGTCCCAGATGTGGATGGTGTCATCATATCTATCAACACTAGTTGAATGTCTTGCTGGTGTTCACTATAAAGAACAAGAGCGTCAATTCCTTTCTCAGCAATTAATACTTTGTAGTTGTGAATCTCTAATGTGGTTTTGGTAATTTGAGTGATTGCTGCTTCTTCATCTACAACTAAAATTAATTCTCCGTTTCCTGTGGGCATTTTGCTCTCGTCTCCTGTGGACAAAGTGCTATTTTCACTACTGGGCAGGTAAATGTGAAATTGGCTACCAATTCCTACTTGACTGGATACTTCTACGAAACCGTCGTAGCTTTTGACGATACCAATTACTTTAGATAAACCTAAACCAGGATTTTTATTCTTTTCCTTGGTAGTGAAAAAGGGTGTGAAAATCTTATTGATGATTGTTGGATCAATACCAACTCCGGTATCAGCAACTGTAATCACTACGTAGGAACCTACTTTGGCACCGATATGTTTTTTTGTCAAGCTTTCATCAATGAAGGCTTTCTTGGCAGAGATTCCTAGTTTGCCACCTTGAGGCATGGCGTCACGAGCATTCACTAACAAGTTCATCAATACTTCATACAGTTGGGTTTGCTCTCCCGAAACTATCTCTATATTTGCAGGTATGCTTATATCTGTTTGGATAGATTGAGGTAATAGTTGTTGAATTGTCTGCTCAATGTCTTTCATCAGATTTGATAGTGATACAGTTGAGCCTTTTGTGTGAAAGTTGCTAGTAAATGACAAAATTTGCTCGACTAAATCAATTCCCCGTTTGGTATTAGTTTCTAATAACTTAAGCATTTGTACTGAACTTTCGCTTAGGTGGGGATGTTTAATGGGTAACAGTTGCGCCACGGTGATCATCGGATAAAAGATATTGTTAAGGTCTTGAGCGATGGCACTAGTCAGAGTACCGAGGCTTTCTAATTGCTTGGCGCGCTGAAGTTGTATTTCTAGTTGTTTTTTCTCGGTGATGTCGGTGTCAACACTCATAATGGATTTGGGCAAACCTGCGGCATCATACATTAGTGTCCAACGGCTGTTAACGATAATGGACTTACCGTTTCTGGTTAGTTGTCTCAACTCTCCAAACCATGAACCATGCTCTAAAACAGTTTTCAGCGCCACTGTGAGTTGAGGCGAAAGTTCTGGACACAACAGCTCCCAAGTATTTCTTCCTATCGCTTCCTCAGCCCGCCAGCCATAAATATTTTCTGCTCCTTTGTTCCAATATAAAATTTGATTTTGTAGGTCTCTCACTAAAATTGCATCTGTTGTAATATCTAGCAGCGCCGCCTGTTCGCTGATTTTTTGCTGTGCTTGGAGGCGATCGCTAATATCCCGGAATAACCATCTCAAGCCTTGTTTTTTGTGTTGATAATTACTGTCACTGGCGACAATGGTTACTTCCGCCGGAAAGTCTATTTCCCCTTTGTTGTGGAATATCCGTAATTGTTCTGTGCGTTGCTGTTTTTTCTGCCGTAATTCCAGGAGCAAGGAGCGAAATTTTAGCAATTCTGTCTGATGGATAAATACAGAAAGCGGTTTGCCCATGAGGTAAGACTGACTGACATTAAGTAACTTGGCCGCCGCATAGTTAGCTTCTTGAATTATCCCAGTTATATCAGTAACTAAATATCCATCCGGGGCAAAATTGAATAAATCTTCGTAAGACTGACGTTCTGCTTCTACAAGATGGCGGATAGCGGCTAATTCCTGGTTTTGTTCCGTTAGCTCTTCTGCCAAAACATGTAGTTCTTCTAAAGAAATTGAAGTTTGGGCGATGGCTTCTTGCAAGAGTTGTGTAGAAGTACAAGGTTTTTCTGCTTGACTAGCACGCTGAGATAAGTTTTCTAATCGCTTATGAGCTTTGGCAATAGCTTCCTCTAAATTATCCTTGATCATTTACCTTCTTCTCCTGTGATTTCTCCTATAGTTGTTTCTGTCTCGAAAACCTCTCTCGTAGAACAAAAGACTGTGGCAGTTCTTTCCCTTGGACTCTTGGGGTAAGCTGGGTATGGATTTTTTCATCTAATCTAAAGAATTAGATTGTTGTTGCTGTTGTCTTTATAGAATTTATGTGCTGTTTATCATACTTTCGATTCGCTGTACATCTGTCATAATCAATACTGCTCCTTCTATTTCTGTACTAAATAAAGGAGTAATAGCGAGATAACATTTTATCAATCTACCCCGGCGATTGGTAGCATCTAAAATCATTTCTTGGAACTGCTGTTTCCCAAATAGGCAATCTCGGATAGGCGATCGCAATTGCTCAATTGGCAAACCAATATCTAGACTAAATAAAGATTTTCCTAATACTTCTTCTGTTCTTAATCCCCACAAATCTTCTACCATATAATTCCAAACTAAAATATTAAAACTTTTATCAATTACTACTATTCCGGTTTGCAGACTTTTGAGAATACAAACCAAAAAAAGATTAGTGCGGTTGAGTTCTATAGTGCGTTCGTTGAGTTCGTTATTAATTGTTTGTAATTCTTCATTAGAGGATTGTAGTTCTTCGTTCATTGTCTCCAATGCTTCATTAGTAGATTGGAGTTCTTCATTGGTAGTTTCCAATTCTTCATTAGTAGATTGGAGTTCTTCGTTAGTAGTTTCCAAATTTTGTCGGGAACGTTGCAATTCTTCTTGCAGTTGGAAAACACGGGTAACATCTTCAAAAGTGATACTTACACCTAATACAGAGTTATCCAAATCTTTCAAAGGTATAATTCGTACATCCCAATATTGCATTTCTGCATTGGATAAATAGCGTTCTACATTTGTCAGAGTGATGGTATGGCCTTCTGCATAAACCCGTTGAATGGGTGCCCGCAGTTCTATGGGTCGGTAGGAAAGTTCTAAATCTTGAAAGGGACGACCTAAATCCTGAGTTGAAAGACCAAAAACAGTACGAGCTTGAGTGTTAACTAACGCTAATATACCATTAGCATCCACTACTATTTGGGCGATGGATAGGGAATCAAAAGCCATTTCTCGCAGCCGCATCTGCTGAGATAATCTGTTGGTAGATCCTGGATCTACTGTATTCGCCATAACTAGCAAGGGATCCCGCAAGTTTCCTACTGATACTTTCCTGAAAATGCGATTTTTTAAATTTACGGAACTAAATGAATTGGAATGTAATAACAGCATCTCTGCTTTTCCCAAAAAAAGATATCCTGTATCATTTAGAGCAAAATGAAACCGAGCCATAATTCGCCCCTGGGTCTCAGAATTAAAATACATGAGTGTATTGCGACATATGAGCAGGTCTAAACGAGAAATTGGGGCATCTTGCAGCAAATCATGACGACCAAAAATAACTGAACGGCGTAAATCTTGGCGAAAGACATAGTTATTTCCTGTAAACTCAAAATATTTATCTTTCAGTCCAGGTGGTAATACTTGGATATCCTTAACTGAATATAGAGCTTGACGGGCTTGAGTCAAAGCTTCTTCATCTAAGTCTGTGGCATAAATTTTTACCCGTTTTCCAAATTCTTCTGCTCCCAAAATTTCAGCCATGAGTATGGCTACAGTGTAAGCTTCTTCGCCAGAC
This sequence comes from Umezakia ovalisporum Ak1311, assembly GCF_029891685.1. NCBI lineage: Bacteria > Bacillati > Cyanobacteriota > Cyanophyceae > Nostocales > Nodulariaceae > Umezakia > Umezakia ovalisporum. The sequence continues at coordinate 27,100 of NZ_JANQDJ010000025.1, forward strand.
GCACAACCTGCACTCCAAATCCGGATTGGCTCCAAGTTATTTTTCAGTGCCACAATATTGGGTAGTACTTCCTGTCCTAAAAATTCCCAGGCTGAAACATCTCGAAAAAAACTGGTCACATTAATCAAAATGGTGTTAAACAATTGACTGAATTCCTCTGGATAAACTTCTAAATAGTCTAAATAATCCTCAAAGCTTTCTATGGAAAAATATTGCATTCGCTTCCGTACCCGGCGCATCAAAGTTGAGCGCTTATAGCCTGTGAAATCAAAGCACCGACTTTGTCTAAGATAACTGAGTAGATTTTCAAACTCAGGGTTACTTTCTGGGGAAGTCATAACTAAATAATGAAGAGTTGGGAATGGCACACACAGTAACAAGGGGACAGTTTTTGCCCCCATATTCCTGCCTTTTCTATCTTGTTGGCGATATTTTATACTTTATGCAATTTAATCATCCATAGTCAGGATGTGGTTGAAAGAATCAACTCTACCTGGAACAGCTATCTTGACAGCAATCACCATCTAACGGAAATATTACCAAATTCCAAACCAGCTTGAAATTAACTAAAAAACTCCTAAGCTCATCTCTCAGCTTGATAAAATGGGGTTTTTTCTTGCTTCAAAAGTGTTTAGATGAGAAAACCTAATCCTAAATCATAAAAACAACTGTGGCAATTTTTTTGTGCCAGTATCTACTTTGTCACACTCACGCCTGATAAGCTTACGAGTAAGCACTAGCCAGTAAACGCTCTAATGCAGTTGGTCAAGATAGCGATTTAATTAGACCATAGGAGAATAAATTATTAGTGTAGATTACGAACTACCAATGAATATATTCTATATGTTACATCATCCGATACTTTATTTTGCAAGCAACAACAAGACCTTCTGTTTATAGATTTTGTTAGCTTGAAATATTCTAGATGATTTTCAGATTACTTGGTATACATAATCATGAACTTAACCAAATGAAATATAACCTATATTATCCTGTGCCTCAAATCAGTTCAGTCGCATAACCATCCAGGAAACAAACTCCCTGGCTGAGAAAATCACAAGCCGTTTATCTTTGTATACCAAGCTAGGTAAGCACTAAATTTTAACCTTTTCTAATTATCGTTTTTTAAATTTTTTGCTTCTAAAATTAGGACGCATTGCTTCTCTACCTAAAATAAACATTCCCGTTACACCCAAGCTAACACACCAAACATACTCGTACCAATATTGGCGAATTTGAGCGATGGTATTGAGTGCAGGATGCAAAGAGTTCAAATAAAGCAGTAGCACAAGTATCATCAACCCCCCAAAACCAACAAAGCTTAAACCAACATAAATCCGTACAGGACGTAGTTCAAAGTCGCTAATTTCTTCTATGTTAATTTCTGCGAGTTCCTGCAAGGATTCATCAGCTACAGTTGATGCTACTTGTAATTTATGACTAAGTTTTGGCGGTAATATCGATATTAGTGTCGCTACAGTGGGGCGACGTAGTGCAGCCTCGGTAGACCGCAGCAATTCTAATGGCTGATAGGTATGACTCGGTTTAGGAAATTCTATATTTTTCCTAGTAGTGGGAATGGTGGCTTTGCCTTTAAAATCCATAGCGCACCTAAAAAAAAATAGGCTGCTAATAGCCTAGCGAATCAATTAGCAGTCCTGCAAATATCTTGAGCCCCTTAAAAGCCGGAGTTAGGTGGTTAACTTATGCAAGGTCTGTGAATTTAGCAATCACGGGGATTTTGGGCAGACTGCTAGTGCATCGTACCACGCCATCCCTCAGATTTTCTTGACGCACAATCATCAAATCAAATACCTGTGCCATATTTGTGGCTAGGGAACTACTTAATGGTTGTGCTGAACAGTATCCAGGCCTGTGGAGGGGTCTACCTAAAGACTGATACCAATTCCTGTTTAAATATGCGATTCTGAGCAAGGTGTAGAGGTATAGAGTTGCTTTAGGCTAGACTCATAACAAAAATTTACCTCTGTAACTGCAATTTCGTATTAAAAAAAAGATGGTTCTCACAATTTAAATGTTTTCATTCTTCACAATTTTTCTATTTTTTCGGATCAGTTGAGTATCAAGCAAAAAAACTTATTGTGTTGAATATCAATTCCTTGATGAAAAAAAGAGGAACAGTGTATGGATACTGCGGTTAAATATGATATTGGGGTTATTAGGGAAGAGGCGCGTCAACTGGTCAAAAAGGGAATTATTGACCGTCAACAGCCAATTTATTCCCTATGTAGATATGTTCCTAATCATGATTGGATATTATTTGAGTTGGAACTAGAAAAAAACGAATTTTTGCTCAGAGATAGGATAATTGACCTATTGAGTAGTGAAACATGGGAAGAAGATTGACAAGCAAAATAAATAACAAACACTGAGACAAAACCCACACATTGATTCTGGGTTTTGACATGAGAGCCATTTTTTGCATTAATTTGGCAGATACAAGATTACATAGCCTTTTCTATGATTCCTGAGAATTGAAAATATTATAATCCCGGTAGATTGAACATATCGGGATTCTGGTTGCTCACGAATATTTTATGAATGCTAATCAAATTATTTTTAAGGCTTATACTGTTTTTTTTATCTAACTACAGGCAAATAGGATATCAATTAAGCCTTTGCTATTACACCGGTACATCTTGCATTCCAACCCACCCAGTGATAGTTTTGCCTTTACTGCCATAAGTTCTATGCTGATGGCGATTTTCAATTTTTTCGGCTATTTTTTGTACAAAAACCTCTTCGAGCAAACTAGAATTTACTCGATTATACACTGGCATATCTTGCCAACAATGGCGGCAAAACCAAGCAAAGCCTGAAGCGCGCACATGGGGCAAAAGTAATCCTGAACAACAAGGGCAGTAATTCATAATTTTCCATAATCCTGATGATAAAAAGCTGTGTATTTAAAATCAAGGCTGTTAATTAATCAGTCCGTTCTCATGTAAAAAGCTATTTATATTTCCAGTGTAATTAGTAATTATGATAATTGTTAAAAAATGCTGATATAGCACAATTTTTTGTAATATTTCGCTATTTAATATTATTAAAAGCAATTAAACTTCATAAAACTTAAACTTAGCTATATCATTACCTTGATTACCGATAAAAGCGAAAAACCTGGCCCTGCTTTGGACTAGCTTTATAAAGCTCACTTTTTATTAATTAAGCTAAGGGTAAATTCATTGGAATACCTTTGAAGCAAGAATCTCCAGCTTATAGCTGTGGGGATTGTCAAAGCATCAGCATGACACAGCCAAAACAATGCTGTGAGAAAAACTTTTAATCCACATTAATGGCGGGTTTATCCCAGGCACTATTTTAGGCGTGTCAATCCACCACAGCTGAGATTTTCTGAGGTTGAGCTACTTAACAGCACCCAAAACTCAAACTGCTTCTGTATTCTTCTCCCCAGTCCGAATACGTACAACTTGTTCTACAGGGGAGATAAAAATTTTGCCATCGCCGATTTCCCCTGTGCGAGCAGCAGCAATGATTTTATCTACCACCATATCCACCTGGCTATCTTCAATCACGATTTCTACTTTGAGTTTTTGCAGAAACTCAACAGTGTATTCGGAACCCCGATAGCGTTCTGTTTGACCTTTTTGCCGTCCAAACCCCCGGACTTCAGAAACAGTCATGCCGACAATACCAGCGTTGACTAAAGCAATTTTTACTTCATCCAGCTTAAATGGGCGAATAATTGCTTCTACTTTTTTCATCATCTTGACTCCTGACTTCTAATAGGTTCGTTTATCAATTTACCCGATAGTCGTAAAACTCCATATTTTCAAATTGGAGATGTAACACTTCCACCAAGTTTCCCAAGGTTACACTGACTTGAATCAGTGTCAAATATCTCAGGAGATATGGAGATATAATGTCAGACCTTTGACCATGAGAGCTATTCTAAAAGAATATGTAAGATTTGCAACTTTTTTTAAACTGTATGCGCTCTAATAAAAGACCTCTCAGGTAGTTGTATGTAACTTTTGTATCTTCAGACAATTATTTAACCAAAAAATGAGATGTGCTACCTAAATTCAGGCAAAAACCTGAAGGGTGGTAATCATCAGGAAACCGGGTAAAACGAGGATTGTACCCGACAGCAAAAAATATTTTGTTGAATGCCCATGGGAACGGTGGTGCTGATATTTTTAGTTAAGGTAGGGATAAAACTAGGTTTAGACCTTAGTGGAATCAGTGGGGCGTCCTTAATAGCACCATTGAAACTTGGTTTGTGGACTCTTTAAGAATCCCCTGGCTTCTAGCTATGGGGAGCATCAGCAAATATTAATGCTTAAACAGCAAGAAAGCAACTGAGTTTGTCTCAGTACATTGGCGCTGGAATTGTCAACTAACGATTTTGATGTTCCAGTAAAGGACGCACAATCAAATACCCAGCACCAAAAGCAGTAAAAATGATTAACAAGATAACGATAGCTAACCACCAACCACTGAATTCTTTAACTTCTTTCTCCGTTGGAGGATAATAGTTAACTTCTTCCTCCACAACATATGTTTCTGGCATCCTCTGGTGATTGGTTTCCACAGGTGCAGACACCCTGGTTGGCTTAACAACAGGTGGACGGTGAGGAGGAACCTGCTGAGGTGGAGAGGATTTTTGTCCAGGACTTTTAACTTCACCAGTAACAAGGGTACCTTGGGGATCATTCCGCTCATGAGTAGAATTTACAAACTTTTGCAGATGTAAAAAAGACTCTACAACCTTGCCAATTTCTTGGCGTAGTAATTGATTTTCTTGCTCTAGTTGCTGTTTTTGCTCAGTGAGTGCATTTAGTTTTGCTTGTGTCAATTGTAACTCTTTTGCCAATTGTCGGTATACGTACACTGGCACAGACGGAAGGTAGGTTTCAGGAATTGGAGGTTTTGCTGGATTGTGGTGAACAGAACTTGGGGTTGTTTGCATCAGGGACTTGGTATCAAAAATTAAGGCTATGATATATCACAAAGGTACTATCAGAGTATAGTTACCCTTAACTTTTTAACAGGGGAAAAAAATGTCCCACAGGGCCTTGTCCTTTGCCAATATCTAGAGCATAAGTGAGTGAGGTGGTGACATAGGTCTTTGCTTTTTGTACCGCTGACCATAAGTCCATACCCATAGCCAGATTAGCCGCAATGGCAGCTGATAATGTACAACCAGTACCGTGGGTATTTTTAGTCTCGACTTGCTTTGTCATCAAAGTTTCCAGTTTTTCCCCATCAAAGCAGATATCAACACCATGACACTTACCCTGCATCCCACCGCCCTTCACTAAAACGGCTTTTACCTTGAGATTTCGGTGTATGACTTGAGCGGCTGCGCGCATATCATCTATGGTATTGATTGGTAAACCGCTCAAAATTTGTGCCTCGTAACGATTTGGTGTGACAATGGCAGCTTTAGGTAATAGGGCATTACGTAGAGTCTTGACAGCATGATCATCAATTAGTTGCGCCCCTGTGCGTGACACCATTACGGGGTCTACTACTAAGTTATTGATTTGTAATGTTTCTATTTGCTCGGCAACAGCAGAGATGATTTCTTGGTTGAGCAACATTCCAGTTTTGGCAGCTTGGACACCAATATCTTTCACCACTGCTTCAATTTGGGCTATGACGGCTTCTGTTGGCATAGCATCAACCCGTGCTACTCCTAGGGTATTTTGTGCAGTCACACAGGTAATTGCACTGGTACCGTGGACACAATGAAAAGCAAAGGTGCGTAAATCAGCTTGAATGCCGGCACCTCCACCGCTATCTGAACCAGCAATGGTTAAAACCACAGGTACTTGAGAAAGTATTTCAGTATTCATACATTCATAAAAATTATGGTTGAGATGGTGTTTGCTGGGCTTAGTACAGCCAACTTAGAACATTGACCAAGAAACGAGACCCAGTCCCCTGGCTTCAAACATGGGGATAAGCCGATGGTGACTTCAACCACACTGAATATTATATAGCTCCATTTCATATAATCTTTGTGAAGTCTTCACATCATCAGTATAGGAGGGTGAGCTATATCATTAATACATGAGTCAAAAATACAAACGAAGCAACAATATTACCCATTCATGCAAATACCACTGTGGATTCTTTAAGAATCCCTGCCTTTTAACCATGGAGAGTATCAAGTAGACTTTGTAAATACTTAGCCCATTTTGCAGCTAGAGGAACTTCTGTAAAGGGAACGTGTACTGACTTGGATTCAGGAAAGAGAAATTCTAACTCAATAATTCGACCTTTTTGGGGGTGATTTTCTGTTGTTACCACTTTCTTGTCTACTACAAGACGTATTTCGCTGACATCCAGTAAAGAAAAAGTTTCTAGTTCTATCAGTGCTTTAGGTGTGGGTTTCCCCCAAGTTACATTGTTATCTTTTAGACCCAAAACCGCATAAATATCATACTTTGATTTTTCAAATTGCTCCGCCCAAATACGGTATGCTTCAAGTTTTTGGTACTCCCTTGAACCTTGCCAAGCCAGCCAGAAAAATGCTGCTAATAAAGGTAACCATAAAAGACCACGTTCCATTGTTTTAACAGTCCTAAATATTGCGTAAAAATTGTACAAAGTACACCAATGAGGTGTGAGGATAGGTTATGGTAGTGAGCAAACTGGCAAAAAGCTGTGATGAGTTGAAATGAAAAAACTTATATTATTTTGCTTATTTGTCATCGGGCTAGGGGCTGCTGTTTTTGGTTTCCTGAATTTTCATGGTTTAGCATATCAAGGTGATTTTGAGACAATTTTGCTAGATTTTCGGGAAGACCTTCCCAAAGAGGTATTACAGCAGAATTTACAAGCGATCGCTCAAGAATACAACGTCACGCCCCGATTAGACAATCAATTTTCCAACCAGGACAATGTGTATATTATTGAAGGCAATGGCCAGCGATTGAAAAAACTGAAAAAATCTTCATTCGCCCAATTTACAGAATTAATCGAGCCAAATTATATCTATACAAAGATTCCTCTACCAGCTCAAGCAACTGGGTATGAAGAAGTACTTTCATCTCCAGATCATCCAGCAGATCCTTCATTAGTGGGACCTAATGACCAATATTACAGCAAACAGTGGAATCTGCACAACATTGGCATGGAAGGGGCATGGAGTCAAACCAAAGGCAGTGGTGTCATAGTAGCAGTAATTGACACTGGTATCACTCCCGTGCGCGACTTGATAGACACCAAATTCGTCAAAGGCTATGATTTTGTAAGGGATGGCGAAGAAGCCACAGATGACAACGGACATGGTACTCACGTTGCCGGCACCATTGCCCAAACTACCAATAATAAATATGGTGTAGCCGGCATTGCTTACGAGGCTAGTCTCATGCCTTTAAAGGTACTCAGTGAGTATGGTGGGGGAACTGTTGCCGATATTGCCGAGGCGATTAAATTTGCGGCTGACAATGGTGCTGATGTCATTAATATGAGCTTAGGCGGCGATGGCGAAAGCCAATTAATGAAAGAAGCCATTGACTACGCTCATAAAAAAGGTGTAACAATTGTTGCCGCAGCCGGAAACGAAAATCACAATGGGGCAAGTTATCCCGCACGTTACCCCCATGTTATTGGCGTTGCTGCATTCGGCCCAGACGGAGAAAAAGCCCCTTATTCCAACTTTGGAGCAGGGGTAGATATTTCTGCCCCTGGTGGTAGTGACATGGGTAAAATTATCCAAGAAACTATCAACCCTGAAAACAACGGCGAAGGAATATTTCTTGGACTCCAGGGTACAAGCATGGCTTCTCCTCACGTTGCTGGCGTAGCCGCACTAATTAAAGCTGTTGGAGTCAAAGAACCAGACGAAGTATTAAAAGTTATAAAGCAATCAGCACGAGTTATCCAAGATGATAGCTTAAACTATTACGGTGCTGGACAACTTAATGCCGAAGCCGCAGTCAAACTTGCGACTACAGGGCAAATCAGCTTCCAAGATTTCTTCAGGTGGTTACGAGACAACGGTTATCTTAACCCCCGATTTTGGATTGATGGTGGTGCGGTAGCACTGTTACCTAAACTACTGATGGTATTAGGTTCCTATCTGCTGGCTTGGTTTTTGCGGGTTTACTTCCCCTTTACTTGGAGTTGGTCCTTATCCAGTGGTTTAATTGCTGGTAGTTCTGGGTTATTTTTCCTCAAGGGAATATATATCTTTGACCTACCCCAATGGCCTTTCCGGCTTTTAGGTAGTTCCATTCCGGAACTAGGCAACACTCTACAAGGAACAAACGCCTTAAATCCCATATTTGCCAGCGTACTAATTCCTATAGTACTAATGGCATTATTCTTAGGACATCCTAGCTGGAAATGGTTTGCCATTGGTTCTACCCTGGGCTGCGCGGCATTTTTGACAGTTAGTGCCATTTACGACCCAGCAGTTTGGGGTTTAGGAAGTAGCAACCTAGCCCGGATTTTTCTCATCACCAATGCCTTACTGTGTTATGGACTAGCTCGTTTAGCATTAAAAACTGACAATCAAATAGCATAAGCGGAACATGGGGAATTAGGCTGCAATATCTTAGTTTCCCTACTCCCTACTTCCTACCTTCTAAATTATGAGCATCACAGTTACAGGTACTATTCAACGTCGAGATATTGGTACTGGCGCTTGGGCGTTAGTTACAGATGATGGTAATACTTACGAAATCCTTAGAGGTGCTGACAAAAACTTGCTCAAATCCGGACAAACAGCAAAAGTTACAGGACGGGTGCGTGAAGATATCATGACCATGGCCATGATTGGACCTATCTTGGAAGTCCAGTCATTTGAGATGCTTTAGGATTTTTTGCTAGTTGTTACCTACCGAATTGAGAACTTCTTGTAGACGGGTTCTAAACTCACCTTTGGGATGACCTCCTTTTACTTCGCCGACAATTTGTGATTCTCCTTCTGGAGAATCACAAATTATGTAAGTAGGCCATCCCATTTCTGATTTATCTGGATATTGAGTCAACAGAATTTTGCGATACTTACGGTAAGTAGCGGTATCTTGCATTTTTACATCAATAAATTCCAAACCCAGCTCTTCAGCTACCTTTTTGTCATAAAAAGACATTTTGTGGCAGATGCCGCATTCTTCTGAAGAAAATTTAATAACAGCTAAACTCATGAGGCTACGTGCTATGTAAGCTCTAGGGAGATTATCACATTTTGAAAAAATGAACAATAAAATTATAAAAAAAATTAATGGTTTCAGCAAACACAGGCTTTATTTGTCTGATGCAAGCAGGGGTTAGCTTCATTGGTTGTGCTGTAAAGCCCATAACGAAATTATCACCTGGTTTTTTTCTACCCTCAAAGCTAGCCAATAAAAATCTGTATATTTAGCTAAATATTTAGCCAAAAACTATGATAGGATATAGGAAACTACAGTAAAAGCATCTACTAGTTCTAGTTTTGTCTAACAGCCAGAAAATACTTTAAGAAAGTACGGTAAGTAATGCAACAATGCACTACTATCTTCCTTTTAAGGTAGTACTATTGGGGTGAATCCAGCTAGAAACTGTCATCAATGCTCAAAATCTTTTAAAAACCTTATGGGTGCAGAGGTTGCCAACTAGGGTCTAACAGTGTAGCATGGTTGGGAAATATATCTAGACGGCCCTTTCTGTTTGGAAATATTATTATGGAGATAGCTGACCCTGGTGCTATAAACTCAAGTTTCATTGCTACGGGATGCAGAAGCTGACTCGGTGTGATGGCCTGGAAAAAATTTGTGTAAACCACTTATTAAAAAACTAACAACTTAAGTCCTCTGTTAATCCTTTAAGAGTATCTAACTGCTAACATCAGGTCAAACTGCGAAAACAGTAAACTCTCGAGAGGTTTATACAGGCACAACGTTAACTGTTAAGTTTTATTTGTTCAGTTACATCTACTTCTTCTTGGTGGTTTTGTACAGATTTTTGGAAACGGTTTACTCGTTGGTTTAGTTAACAAATCATGACACTAATAACAATAAAAAACCATCAACACTAGAATATTTTTATAACCTTGCGTTATAATATTGGCCTAAGCCGCTAGAAATAAGCCAAGCCTATCGGCAGAAAACTTTCTCCAAAAACTCCATCCAATTTTTGTCAGTCAGGGGAGTTATTTGTCAGGGTCCATCTACTAATTAAATGTTCTGAGCTTACGTCTAGCCCTCCGGATGAATCTTTCCCAAGATTTGTTATTATTTCGTTTAAGTAAAAAAACCTTGTGGTGGCAACCAGCGAAGGGAGCTAGTGTTTAGGGTGTATCTGCCAATAAACTTTTCTAGGACTAAATGGGATGTTCGGGATAAAATTGTCACAAATGGGAATGTTGGTTATACCCAACATAAAAAAATCCCTCAGTGGTGGCGGTCTAGGGGAGTTAATTATCAGGACGCATTGATCAAGAATCTGTTTTTAGATGAAAGAGTTGAGTTCATTCTGGACAAAATTCTCATTAGTGATATGATGGTTTCTGTTTCCAGAATAAAAAAATCCCCCACTGAGTGTTAGTCAGGCAGGGGTTACCACTAGTTCCTTTAAGCCGTACATATCAGCCAAAGTAATAAAACTCAACTCGGATGTAATTGGTTTATTGGACACGATTAAAAAAGTAATTCCTGAAGTCTTCCACCAGGGAACAAAAGCCTTGCCGTTTAGCCCTGTAGCGGTTGATCCGTTACGCACTCACAATTTTCTACAAATTGTTTAAACGGCACTAATTATGAGGTTGCATCTGCCAATTGAATATTCACGTTGCAACTACTATTATCCGGAGAACATTATCATCAAAATGGTTACTGTTAAGGTCGCAAAAAAATCCCCTGGTGAGTGTTAGTCAGTTAGGGGAAATAATTATGAGGTTGCATCTACCAATTCGATATTCACCATGGAACTACTATTCTCCGGAGAAGCCCGTCATCCTGATTGTCAAAACATAAAAAAAATCCCCCAACGGGTGTTAGCCAGTCAGGGGAGTTAGTTATCAGGGTGCATCTACTAATTTAATCTTCTAGCTGTAACTACCTTTTCCGGAGAAAATTCTTATGGACTTTTCATGAGGATGTATTTTTTCTGTGACATTCTCCGTTATGACATCCCAAAAATACAAGAAACTAAAAATATGATTCACTTGTCATAATGAAAAATAAGCATTAATTGAGCATGAACCCTGTGTATAAAACCATGCCCAAATAAATGCCCAAACACCAAAAATAACCCTTTGGAAAATTGTTTGAGTGTTTATGCAAGCAAAATGGCTGGAAACATTGATTTATGGAGTTTAATCAGGAATTTCACCTTTCCGTAACCCCAGTAGGGCAGAATGACTATTTGGTGCGGACGGAACAAGTTGCCCCTGGGGTGCCATTGGCAGAAGAACTCGTAACTTGGCCTGTAGCTGAGTGGTTGGTGTCTGCTGGACATCTAATGAATGACCCACTGAAATCAGTGTTGCAGGGAGAAGCCATTGCTAGAAACTCTGTTAATCTGGTGGCATTGGGACAGCAACTTTATAACGCACTGTTTCAAGGTACTCTCAGAGACAGTTGGATTACTGCCCAAGGTATTGCCCAGAACCACCAACAATTGCTGCGTTTACGTTTGGGGCTAAAAGACATCAGGTTAGCACGTTTGCCGTGGGAAGTGATGCACGCAGGCGATCGCCCTCTGGCCACTGGCCCTTATATTGCTTTTTCTCGGTACCAATGCGGAATGATGGCAACATCTCGTTTGCCTTCAAGAAACAGACCAACAATGTCAGAAACCCGTGGAGTCAAAGTTTTGATGGTGCTGGCTTCTCCTCCTGATCAAGTTCGTCTAGACTTGCTGAAACAAGAAGCTATTAAACTGCAAGGCGAACTTCACCGTCAAACATCACGAACTAACGAAAGTGGCAATCATTTACCGGAGATAGAACTAACCCTGTTAGATCAACCAGGGCGAGAAGAATTGACCCAGGCTTTAGAACAGGGAAGTTATCAAGTTTTACACTACTCCGGTCACAGTAACTTAGGACCCAACGGTGGACAAATTTATCTTGTTAGTAGAAGAACTGGCTTAACGGAAACCCTCAGCGGTAATGACTTAGCCGGTTTGTTGGTCAACAATAATATTCAAATGGCGGTGTTTAATTCCTGTTGGGGGGCGTACACTGCCACATCAGATCCCGCCGGAGATTTGACGGGTGAACGTAATTTAACCGAAAGCCTAGTGAGGCGGGGAATTAGGGGCGTTTTGGCTATGTCAGAAAGAATTCCTGACGAGGTAGCGTTAACCTTGACACAATTATTTTACCGCAATCTCAGCCAGGGATATCCCGTGGATTTGTGTGTTAGTCGGGTACGTCAGGGACTAATTTCTGCTTATGGTTCTCACCAAAGTTACTGGGCGTTACCAATTTTATATCTCCAACAGAATTTTGACGGTTTGTTGTGTTCAGAAATGTCTTTAAGTGTAGATTCACTCAAAGGATATACTCATAATCCGCCTTTGAGAGTAAATCCCACTGCTATGTATTTTGCAATGGCAGATGATGCGGATATGGCTTTACCCATTGATGACATGATTCCTTCTGGCTTAGGTCATGATGGTTCAGATTTAGACTGGCTAGGTGAAGAGACATGGGGGGATTTAGTTGATGAAATTGAGTATGATGACCCTGACTATGCAGAAGATTCGGCCTTAGTGTCAGATTTGTTTCGTCAGCTAGATCAACAAAAAGCAGTCAATGAGCAATTGAGTGGCACACTTGGGCAATCCATGAGATCTGACCAATTTCCGCTAGATGAGGCTGAGGAAGATGTTGCTGCTGTGGATCACCAAATAGTGGAATTATGGACAAAAATACCAACAGTTTTAACGGAAAACACTCAAGATTTGAGACAAGATGGGAATAATCTCTCCGCCCGCAGTTCATCACCACCAACCCCATTAAATCCTCAATCTTGGACTCCTCAACTGCCGCCTATTCTCAGTATTATAGGCGCAAATAGGTTGGTAACCTTGACCCTAGTTTTCGCTACTTTGATGGGCTTGGGTTGGTGGTGGCAAAATCGACAAGTATTGTTTTTATCCGACATACCGCCAATTCCTACCCAGTCTAGAGTCGGCGGAAATGAACCAGAAATCGAGATCACAAAGGCTGTGACTGGAATTGTGACTGCCAAAGCTACAGAAAAATTAAGCCAGGGTAACTTGCAAGAAGGATTGATGGTGGTACGAGAACTACTTAATCGCGGGGCGCTGAGTGCTGCTGAAACCTGCTTGAATTTAATTCCTAAAAACCAACTGGATAATCCATCTGTTAGTTTTTTTAAGGGACGATTAGCATGGCAGTCTGTGCAGAGTGGAGACAAGAAATACAGCATAGATGATGCCCGCCGTTACTGGGAAAATGCTGTACAGGCTGAACCGGATTCGCCCTTGTATAATAATGCTTTGGGATTTGCTTACTATGCACAAGGCAATCTCAATGGAGCTAATCACTCTTGGTTTAAGGCTTTGACTTTAGCTCTCCAACAGCAGAATAATCCTCCTGCTAAATCCGGAACTTTGGAAGCAACAATATCTGAAGACGCTTTAACTTCCTATGCTGGGTTAGCTCTTGGGTTGTATAAATCCGCGCCAAATCAACCCGGTACTAAACAAGCACAGTATATCAAAGAAGCCATCAAACAATCTCAAACTGTGCTGAGGAATGATCCGATAAATTTTCAGATTAGTAAATTAAGTAGCAATTGGCTGTGGACAGAACAGGCCATTGCAGATTGGCGATCGCTCCTTCAGGAAAAAGGTGAGTAATTCCTAATTGACAGATAAATGGACAAACTTCTAGATGTTTGATGTTTAAACCTCATGAGCTTGCTCCAAGAATCCATGTGTCAGTGAAAACATTGCAAACATGGGATGCATCAGGAAAACTTCCTGCTCAAAGAACTTTATCAAAACATGGTTTTTACACTGACAACGATTTATTAATAACTCAAGGACTAAAACCAACACAAGCACAAGGAAAATTAATAGTTTATTGCCCAGGGTCTTATAATGGGCAAAAACCACAATTTAAAAATCAGATCCTAGCAAGGGTAGGGCATCAAATTACTTAAGAAGGTAATTTCCAGAGTTAAAAAAACTACCTTCTTTGTGGACACCACTGGCACTGAGGTAGTTAAAAAGTACCTTGAACATCAAGGTAGCAAATAAGGAAACACGGCGATAAATCCCCTTGACTCCCGTTTCATCCCCTGGCTAAAGCGTAGAAGTTCTTACCCTCCCACTATGGTTTCATAGACTGTAACTTTTCTAGTTGTGCTAGTACTTCTGTACTGTGGATTGATGGGTTGACTTTGAGAAAAATCTGACGCAAAATCCCTTCGGGATCAATAATAAAACTATGGCGCATTGACACAACACCGATCCAGGAACCATAAGCTTTACTCACAGCCCCAGTGGTATCAGCCAATAGGGGAAATTTTAGCCCCTCTGAATCACAAAATTCGGCGTGGGAATCAACATCATCAGCGCTAACACCAATAATCTGAGTGTTTTTCTTGATGTATTTGGGTAAGTCTTGCTGAAAACGACGAGCTTCTATAGTGCAACCAGAGGTAAAGTCTTTGGGATAAAAATAAAGGACCACCCACTTACCCTGTAAATCAGAGAGAGAAACTTTCCCCTCACCTGTGTTAGTAGGCAAGGTAAACTCCGGTGCAGGCTGATTGATGGCCGGAAGTTTACCACCAAGAGCATGAGCAGCTGGGGTAAGATGCAACCAACTGATAACAGCAAAACAGCTGACAAGTAATATGTTGAAAAAATTGCGCCGAGAAATCATGGTACACACCAAAATGAGAACTTTACACAAGTTTACAATTGTTCGTGACCTTGATGAGATTCCGGTGGAGTATCTATGCTTTCAATATATTGGCTATCTAAGAGAAACTTTCCTCTAGCAAAGTGTATACCCCAATATCCTCCGGGACGGCGGTCAAGGACTGTACCCTCTTCTCCTATGCGAATCACATCTGGGGGGCGTAGCATGGGCATGGGGTCTGCGGTTTTGACGTAGGGGGGTAGTGCTACAACTTTGACTTTACTACCAATGGCAAATTCTTTGGACATTTTGATCAAACTATCAGTTTTTACTCACTCATAACTCATAAATCATAAATTTTACTAGGGTTCATCTAGTTTTTTATTTAGTGTCAAGGTTAAGTGCCAAAAGTGGAGAATTATTGGGAATTGCGTTGTTCACGGCGCCATCGCACATTTTCCCCCATTTACTCTAATTATTGGCGTTATTAGGTGGGTCAGCACTGCTAGCATCTGTTCTTTAGATGATTCTCCTCTTTGGCGCATTTGGCTTTTCTGTTGTTTAGTCAAATTTAAGTCAGCCCAAACCCGTTATATCTGGTGTTACTTTATCCTATTTTACTGTCATTTGTTGGTTTGTTTTCCTTGATTATAGTGAATTTTTCTTAATTAGAATATAAACTCCCACACCAGTACAAATTATATTTGGTAGCCATATGCAATAAAATGAAATAATTTCTGATATGATAAGAATGTTAGTAATTAATTGAGTTCCATCATATAACAGGATAATTACTAATGTTATAGTAAAGCTATTATATCTAATTCTCGATTTTAGATTAATTCCTATTGCTGAACCCAACAAAGCAAATACAGCACAAGAAACAGGCAAAGTAAATCTTTCCTGAATATTAACTTGTAGACTGCGAAAATTTCTGCCATCGCATCCCTGTTGAAAAACTAACAATCGCTGATGACCTTGAAATATATTCATTTCTCTATAATCAAGTTTTTGTTGTTCTATTTGCAGTTGTAAAGATATATTAGATAGATATAGAGGCATGGCATCAAACATAATTCTTTCACCATAAGACCCATCTGGATTAATTATACTTTTTACTCCATGATAGAAATAACAAAATTCCTGTTGCCGATAGCATTGAGCAAGCTTAGAGTTAATAATCACCTTTAATTTTTGGGAATTTCTAATTAATAATGTTACTTCTTGCATCTGACCATAATTAAATTTCTCTGCATATATAGCGTTTTCCAGTCTAATGATGTACACTTATTAAGATAAGGTTGTGCATCTACTTGATGGTAAAAATGAAAGCATATTCTCTCGACTTTCGCCAAAAAATACTTGATACATACTTGGAAAGTGGAATATCACAACGTCAATTAGCAAAAAGATTCTGTGTAAGTTTAAGTTTTGTGGAGAAATTACTAAAGCAATAT
>NZ_JANQDJ010000026.1:0-11204 GCF_029891685.1 Umezakia ovalisporum Ak1311
CTATACTAGTAAGCAAATTCCCCCAAATGAGTCCAGAGGAAATATTCAAGATGTTAGACCTGAAAACAGCAGATATTACCCAGACAAGATTCTATCGGGATGTGTTCGCACTAGGAGCCCAGGAAGGTAGGGCTGAAGGTATAGCCGAAGGTAAACAGGAGGGTGAAGCCCAGCTAATTATCCGGTTGCTCCATCGCCGATGTGGGGGATTGTCACCTAGTGAAGAAACTCAAATTCGCTCCCTAGACTTGAACCAACTGGAGTCCCTAGGGGAAGCGCTCCTGGATTTTACTACCATTGCTGACCTAGAAGCTTGGTTAAATGCCATACATCAGGGAAAATAGCAATCCCTCCTCATTTTATCTTATTTAACCTCATATATCCCTGGTTAACAGTTTTTCCTATTCCTCAACTGTCTTTGGGTTTTTCTGAGCTTCAAGCCATCGTTTATAGGCTCACTTCTCCAATTTTTATCTTCCTAACTCACCCTGAATTCTATTTTTCCTCTGCCTCAAGTGATACAACAGGGATAAATATATCGGTCTTTATCAGTTAGAAAACACATCAAATAATTGACTGTCTGAACTGCTCCCCGGATGAATCCGGGGAGGAGTAATTCAGATAACTTTGGTTAGATGGTGTAGCAAAAGTTGATTGTATGTTCTCAGAACTAGCCGACATCATCATGGGCAAAACGGTTAAAGAGGAAGTCTAAGGCATAGTTCCGCAGCTGATAGTATTGTGGATCTTCCATAATCCGCGCGCGATCGCGGGGACGACTAAAAGGAATTTTCATGACTTCACCAATTTTGGCCTGTGGGCCATTGGTCATCATCACTAATTTATCTGCTAAAAATAAAGCTTCGTCAATGTCGTGAGTAATCATCAACACAGTACAACGATTTTCGTTCCAAATTTTCAGCAGTTCTTCTTGTAACTCTTCTTTGGTAATTGCATCTAGTGCCCCAAAGGGTTCATCTAAAATTAAGACCTTGGGACGAATTGCCAAAGCACGAGCAATAGAAACCCGTTGTCTCATACCGCCGGACATTTGGGTAGGTTTCTTGTCCATTGCATCACTTAATCCCACCATTACCAGATGTTCCCGGACAATTGCGCGTTTTTCAGCTTCTATTTTGTTGGGGTAAACAGCGTTAACCGCTAGATAAATATTTTCAAAGGCTGTGCGCCAAGGTAACAAAGCATAGTTTTGAAACACTACCATTCTATCGGGGCCTGGTTTAGTGATGGGTTGACCTTCCAATAAAACTTGCCCAGTGGTAGGAGTGTTAAAACCTGACACCATATTCAGCAGTGTTGATTTACCACAACCAGAGTGACCGATGACGCAAATAAATTCACCTTGTTCTACATTTAGGTTGACACCATCAAGAACAGTGAAAGGGCCTTTCTTGGTGGGATAGACCTTGGTAACATCTTTGATTTCTAAAAAAGATTGGCGAGGGTCATTGGCAAGACTTAAAAATCTACCCTGTCTATTTGTAGTAAATTCTGTGATGAAACTGCTGTTTTCCATGGTATTAATGTAGGATATTTAAGGATTTAGGGTGAGTAGAAGGCATTGCTCTAACTTGCCTTAAGGAACTTTTCTTGTTGGTGAGTCGAGGATGACCTCGGCAACTGAAACATCACGTTTAATTTTGAGGCTGTTTAGATAGGCAATGGGGTCATCAGTATTAAAGGGTGTACCATCAAATAATTGAATAGGTTGGCGAGTGTAGCTGATATCCAAACCTAATTCTCTGGCGGCGGTACTAAATATCCGCACGCTGCACAATCTTTCCACAATTTCCACCCAGTTTCTAGGAAAGGGAGTATCACCCCAACGAGCCAATTGGCTCATAATCCACATTTGTTCCGTGCGACTGGGGCGATTAATGGCAGAGTCAGAGTAAAACTGATGGTGAGCATACTGGCGCAGTGGATGGTTGATGTCACAAGTACCACTGTTGGGGTTTTCTAGTTGGATGTACTGTAAATCGGTGCTGACGTAATCTCTACTTGCCAAAATTTTGGTAATTTCTTCGGCATTTTCGGGTTTTGCACAGTATTGGCAAGCTTCTAGTAAGGCTTTAGTTAAGGCAATATAAGTATTGGGATAAGCTTCTGCCCAATCTTCTCGCACACCGAGAACTTTACCCGGGTGTCCTAACCAAACTTCTAAGTCCGTGGCAATGGTGAAACCTAGGCCTTCCTCAGCTGCGCGGTAGTTCCAAGGTTCACCGACACAGTAACCGTTAATAGTGCCGGCTTTTAGGTCAGCAACCATTTGGGCGGGGGGAATAATTTTCATATCTACATCTAAGTCCGGGTCAATTCCCCCAGCCGCCAACCAGTAACGCAGCAATAAGTTGTGCATAGATGCCGTATGCACTACCCCCATGATGTGCCGTTGTTCACGGGTACGCAACAGGTAATCTTTAAAATCTGATAAGGTAACTACACCTTGGTCATAAAAGCGTTTCGCTAATGTGATGGCGTTACCGTTGCGAGTCATGGTCAGGGAAGTCACAACAGGAACTGGTGTATTGTTATGTCCTCCCAGTGTTAACCACATGGGCATCCCAGAAGGCATTTGTGCTGCATCAATATAGCCCCCTACTATGCCATCAACGATACCACGCCAGCTGGTTTCCCGGACAAGGTTAACTTGATCTAATCCGTGTTTGGTGAAGAAACCTTTTTCTTTTGCTACTGCTAAGGGGGCGCAGGCGGTAAGGGGTAGGAAGCCAATTTCTAAGTTTACCTTTTCTAATCCATGGCGAGCCACAGCAGCAGTTTTTCTGGCGCGAATTTTCTTCACCCGTTTCTGCTGGTTGAGGAAGTAAATCATTTCACTCCGCAAGCTGTAATAGCTAGGGTGTTCCACTACTTCCATGCGTTTACGAGGGCGGGGAATATCAACTTCGAGAATGTCACCAATTTTTGATGCTGGGCCATTGGTGAGCATGACAATCCTATCAGATAGCATCACTGCTTCATCCACATCATGAGTTACCATGACGGCGGTAACTTGATTTTCTTCGCAGATTTGCATTAACTGTTCTTGTAAGTTACCCCTTGTCAAAGCATCTAGTGCGCCAAAGGGTTCATCTAATAGTAGTAATTTAGGACGAATTGCTAAAGCCCGAGCGATGGCTACTCGTTGTTTTTGTCCACCAGATAACATAGCGGGCTGCTTGTCAGCATGGGGGCGCAACCCCACCATGTCTATATGTTTTTCGACAATTGCCTTACGTTCAGCTTGGGGCATTCCCCGCATAACTGAATCGACAGCCAAGGTGATATTTTCTCGTACCGTTCGCCAAGGTAGCAATGAATAATTTTGAAAAACTACCATTCGGTCTGGCCCTGGCTTGCTAATTCTTTGTCCTTCCAAAGTCACTACACCTTCACTTGGTAAATCCAAACCTGCAATCATATTTAATAAGGTGGATTTACCGCAACCAGAATGACCAATCAAAGAAACAAACTCACCTTTTTTAATTTCTAGATCTATTCCTTTGAGGGCGATATATTGGCCACCGCCAGTGAGATTAAATACTTTGTCAATTTGGTCAACAGCAACGAATACAGACATAATTTTTCGTGATTGAAGAGCAGGAATTTTTACGCAGTTTCTATTTTTGTTCTGTGGGTAAAATCAAGTTTTGAATCCAAGCCATCAGTTTGTCTAGTAACAAACCCACTGCACCGATGTAAACCAGTGCCAAGATAATTTCGCTGATGTAGTTGTTTTGGTAAGCATCCCAAATAAAGAAACCAATACCGACAATACCTGACATCACAATTTCGGCTGCAATAATTGCCAACCAAGCTAAACCAATGGCAATTCTCAAACCTGTAAAAATGTAGGGTAAGGCAGCAGGAATAAGGATGTTAAAGAAATAGTCTTGTTTAGAAAGTTGCAGCACCTTGGCAACATTGTTATAGTCCTGGGGAATTTCTTTCACACCTACAGCTGTGTTAATGAGAATTGGCCAAATTGCCGTGATAAATATCACAAACAGCGCGGCGGGTTCGTTTTGTCTTAAAGCTGCTAGGGAAATAGGCACCCAAGCTAAGGGGGGTACAGTTCGTAATAACTGAAATAAAGGATCTAAGGCTTTAGACATGGTTTTATTCACACCGATGCCAATGCCTAAAGAAACACCAACCAAAGCAGCGAAAGAGTAACCAATAGCTACCCGTTGCAGACTAGCCCAAATTTGCCAAAATAATCCTTTATCAATACCGCCTCGGTCATAAAAGGGATATAAAATCAAAATCCAAGTATCTTGGACAACTTTGATAGGCCCTGGTAGTGTTGCGCCAGGAGTCCAAGAAAAAATTTGCCAAACCACTAGAAAACTTACAAGCGCTATCAATGGCGGCACAAGTTCAGGAAGTTGTTTTTGGAATTGATATATTAAATTTTTGTCTAATTTATGATTAGCTGAAGTTCGTTGTGTAAATGTCATATGCCCTCTTGATTCATGAACAATGATGGTTGTACAAACGCGATATATGCTGTCTCGTATCACTAAACACTAACTTTCTTGATTTGCAGACTCTTGAGATATGCTTCTGGGTTTTCCGGGTCAAATTTTGTGCCATCAAAAAATTCTTCTATTCCACGAGATGTTTTGGTGGGAATATCAGAGGTTGCAATTCCTGCTTCTTTTGCCGCTTCTTTCCAAATATCTTCGCGGTTAACTTTATCGATTAATGCTTTAGCCTTGGTAGCGTTGTTGACAATGTAATCTTTGGGCAAGAATCCCCAACGGACGCTTTCTGTGATAAACCATAAATCATGACTCTTATAAGGATAAGAAACGCTGCCTTTTTCATCTTTCCAATACAGGGCGGCCATTGATCTGTCATCAATTTGACGACCTTCTCCCATGTCGTATTTACCCATGAAGGGGGGGATTAAAACGTCAACTGGTACATTAAAGTAAGCTCTTTGTGCCAAGATATTGGCCATTTCTTGGCGATTATCAAAGTTATCGCACCATTGTTGAGCTTCCATGATGCCTTTTAACAGTGCTTTGGTAGCTTTAGGATGCTGGTCAACCCAATCAGCTCTCATGGCTAGATATTCTTCCGGGTGATTCTTCCAAATTTCTGCTGTTAATGCAGCCATGAAACCAATTTTGTCTTTGACGATACGGAAAGGCCAAGGGTCACCAGTGCTAAACGCATCCATCGTCCCTGTTTTCATGTTGGCGACGGTTTGCGCTGATGGGACTGTGAGCAATTTCACATCTACATCAGGGTCAATACCACCTGCGGCTAACCAGTAGCGAATCCAAAAATCTTGGTTAACAGCTGGGAAAGTTTGGGCAGCTGTGAAAGGTGTTGGTGAAGCTTTGAGTTTGGAAAATATGGACTTGGCATCGGCTAATTGTAACCCTATACCCCTACCTTGGTGTTTGTTCGCCATCGCAATGCCATTTCCATGTGTGATTAATTGACATAATGCATACATGGTAATTTTTTGATTACCCTTAGTAATTAAACCTTCAGTAATTAAATGAGGCATGGGCATTTGCCATTGACCACCATCAATTCCACCTCCAGCAGAACCAATTTCTACGTTATCCCTAGCTGACCCCCAAGAAGCTTGTTTAGAAAGCTCCACATTGGTCATACCATATTTAGCAAAAAACCCTTTTTCTAGGGCAATAATTAAAGGCGCAGCTTCTACAATTGGCACATATCCTAACTTAACTGCATTAGTTTCTGGAGCTTGTTCGGGGCTAAAATTGGCAGCTGGTTGAGCAGTTTCTCTGGACAAAGTGTTACCAGCATTGGGTTCTGGAGGATTGCCCACACATCCTTTCAACAACACCGCACCTGCTGATGCTCCAGATGTAAAGATAAATTTACGGCGAGTAAATTGATGAAAAAGTTCTGACATATAAGCTCCTTAAAGCTAAACTTTAATTTTTTCTCAAAACAATTATTGCAAGTGAAACTCAATGTTTCTTGCATAATTTGTAATTATGTTCGCCATAGTCAGGTAATCAAAAAAAACCTGCTTATGTACGGACACATTAAGGTGAATTAATTTGGTAAATTGATGGCTATTTGGGTTATTGCTCACCCGGTTATTAAGGTATTGAAATTAGTTTACAGGCATTGCTATAAAAATGGTTTAGTTTTGAAAGGCAATTATTAAATAAATATTAGATTGAAGCTATAAGTAAAAGTTAATCATTGAGTCAAAAGCTACCATTAGCCTTGAATGTATTGTCATTTATAAAAGTAATACGAAAAACTAGAGCCATCCTAAATAAGTCAGTAACATCCAGATACCCGACCTTTTTAACAAGTCAGGTATCTGAGCCTTTCCATGTTGCTAAATCAAATAGGATTGCTATAGAGAAATTACAATTAAATATATTTGAATTTGTTTATTATTAACTAGGTTTTGGTAAAGCATACCAGAAGTAAAAAAGGAGTAAGGAATAAATCTTGTCAAGATGAAAAGCCATGGGGTGATTGATTGCATAGGCAAATATCCCTATTCCCCACAAAAAGAGAACAAATTCCCCTGCTCCCCTTCATCACTGGGTTAACCCCAAGGCGTTATGGTGACTCACACTCTTTTTTAGTTATATGGTGACGATAGCGAAACATCGCTTCTAATTGGGCTTGTACTAGCCAACCAGTCATAAATTCAACTGTTCCCCCACCAGGTATGGAAAAAGAAATAGCATCAGTGAGCTTGGTTTTACCATTTTCGCCGACAAACCGATGTTCATGTACCCAAGATTCAAAAGGGCCAGATATTTGTTCGTCGATAAACAGATGATTTTTCTCACATTTAGTGTGACGCGCTAACCAAGTTAAAGGTAATGGCCCCAAAAACAGACGAAATTCAGTAATAGCACCTACTTCCAGCCCACCTTGACGACGGACAACCTGAACTGGTTGCCAAGGTGGGTTGAGTAGTTGCAAAATATCTGGTCTTTCGTGGAATTTCCACACTACTTCCGGTGGGGCGTTAATTACTGAGAAATGTTGAAAGTGCAGCATGAACAGAAAAACCTAAAATTTAGCCTTCACAATCACTATCAATCTCGACATCTAGGGTATCTTCATCAACCCTGACATATAAAATATTTGGGTTACAGCAAACTTGACAATCTTCTCCATAGGATTGTTGTGTCCCGGCACTCAAATCGATAAAAGTTAAGTTTGGTTCTCCGCAATAAGCGCAGTAATACTTGGCAGTATTTTGCATTCGTTTCACAGCTAGGAATTAGACGGCTGTAGTTTTTTGGGGGATGAGTTAACATCAGTGGTAGCTAAGGCTACCCCAGGAAAACTATCAGCCAAGTGCTTCAGTAGTGTAGACCTTGGCAGAGGCCCTTGCAAGTGATTCCAAGGTAATATTTGCTGAGTTGACCAGTTGCTGTGGACGTAAAATTCTAAGTCCGGGATTTGTCCTTTGAGTTGTTTAAAAGCACGTTTGTAGCTACCCAAAGAATCGCCAAAACCACGGGTTAACTCCAGAAGTTGAGACAGTCGGCGATCGCCCCTTGATAATAAAGCTTGTATAATCGACCAATTATAACTTTCTGGGCGAAATTCTATTCCTTGGGGTTTTAGCTGTTTTTGTAGCATCTGCAAGCGCTTTTCGCTGTGGGGATTGACTCCAAACCATTGAAATGGCGTGTGTGCTTTGGGTACAAAAGTACTACATCCAAATGTTAACCGCAATCCTGGGGCAGCTTTTTTAATACTTTGCATCATTGCCACAGTTTGCTGCAAATCTGCTGTTTCTTCACCGGGTATTCCCACCATACCGTAGAATTTCAGGCTTTTTAACCCTCCAGCTTTAGCATTCACCGCAGCTTGGATAATTTCATCATTATGTAGTTTCTTATTAATGATTTGCCGCAGTTTTTCTGAACCACTTTCCACAGCAATGGTAAGCGATCGCGTGTCTCTTTTGGCTAAGGTTTCCGCAAGTTGTACTGTTACAGTGTTGGTTCTGACTGAGGCAATACTCAGACGGACATGATCATATTTTGGCTGACTGATATAATTGAGCAAAGCTTCAAATTCTGGATGTTGAGTTACAGAAGCACCCAATAAACCCAGGCGGTTAGTGACAGCTAACCCTTTTTCCATAGCCGGAATTAACGAACCTTCGAGGCTGGCTGTTCTAAAGGGTAATGTCAGATAACTCGCTAAACAGAAGCGACACATTTCTGGACAACTTCGCACTACTTCCACCATGTAGATATTTTCCCAGGCGGCTTTTTCTGTAACCACAGTTGATGTTGATAAGGTATTCCCTCGGTAAGTTTGCTTTTGCACCACTGAAGGAATTTCTGGGCAAATTGGCTTAATTGACTTGATCTCACCATCTTGGGTCTCATATTCCACCTCATACAAACTGGGAACATAAATTCCTGGTACTTGCGCCAGTGCTTTGAGTTGAGTTTCTTTAGAGGCGTTTCTAACCTGCTTGTATCTCTCAATCAAATTAGGTAACAGATTTTCGCCATCACCCAGCAAGATCACATCAAAAAAGTCTGCAAAAGGTTCGGGGTTAGCGGTGAGTACAGGACCACCACCAAAAACTAGGGGATGGAAATCATTACGGGAAGTTGCCCGGATGGGAATATCTAAAGATTCTAGTAAACTTAAAATGTTGACATAATCCAGTTCCCAGGAAATGGAAAATCCCAGTAGTTCAGCTTTTCTGGGTAGTGGTTCCTGAACATCCGTAAACAAGCGACTTACTTGGACATCTTCACGCATGGCTAAAGTTGCCCACACTACCTGATAGCCCAGGCTAGTAATACCCACTGTGTACTCATTAGGAAAAGCAAAAATTATCGGTATAGCATCACCATGGGGACTTGTGGGCGTAAATAAGAGGCGTTCAGAGGCAAATACAGATGATGTCACAGGTGTTGATTAGGAGCAAGTTTATCTATATTTAATTTTAAGCCATAGAATTATGAGGTTGAAAAACAAAGTTATGCCGTTAGCAAGAATAATCGGCCAAGATTTGAGATAGATTCCATATATTAGCCACAACAAAAGACCACTCATAAATGTAATCAGCATCAGGTAAGACACATCTTTTGCTGATTTAGTTCTCCATGTTTTAAACATTTGTGGCAAGAAAGCACTAGTTGTTAAACCCGCCGCGCATAATCCTAACAGTGTGATAGAATCCATATTTAATGGTTGATATTCAAATGAGAGGTTTGGCTAAACTTATTCTTTGTCATTATACAACGCTCATATATTGACAAGATTTACTTACAAGAAAATAATTATATGCACAACGAAATAATAGATGCCAAAGCCTATTTAATTTTTGATGTTTTAGAATCCCTCAATTTGCCCTTCACTTTTGAGGCATCATTTAAGATGACTCAGAATCAACTCACGAAAAATCGTTTTCTTTTAGGAATGGAAAACTCATATCAACTGAGAAAAAATATTTTGTATATTTGCCAAAGTATTAATATGCCTAATCAATATTTGGAGGTATTTATCCAAAATTTACCTAACGCTAATATGATATCTTTGGGCTTTGAAGGTTATGCAATCAGTTGTATGTATAAAGCGTATTTATAATTTTGGGATAAAACTATTTATGAACTAAAACATAAATATAATAAAACGCAACCTGTGCTATTATAAAGCAATTTCCGCTGTGGTGAGGTACAAATCATAATCATGAAAATTTTGTGGGGTGGGCATCTTGCCCGCCAATATTGTACCTCACGTTTTATATCAGAAACACATCCCATATGTAGGTACTTAAAAGCTTGAAAGCTTGTAACTTCTGGAAATAGGTTTTGATAGAATGGAAAGTATTGGTCCACAAATTTTACTCTAGGCGGGCTTTGGCTAGGCTCAACCCTATTCTCTGTCTGCTGTTTTTGCCATCGCCCTTAATTATACTTTGGCGATAGTGATAAAAAAGGGTTAACAACCAACCCTTGAACAATCTCAGATACAATAATTAATATAAATTTACCCCCAACGGGTCTTACTATAATCTACAGCCTCTTTTGTTGAAAGTTTCACCCTTGAGTTATTACTGCGAAGATAAAATACTTCTTCTTTACCGCTTTTATCTTTGACGTACACAGGTTTGGGTGAAGGTTTAACAATTACTCGACACACATCCTGTCCACTTACTTGATGACAGGTAATTTGGAATAGTGTACCACTATCTTTACCTATTTCTCTTAACAGTAAATCATTATTTAAAAACAGCATGTAGCCGTCTTTGTTTTGTTTTCTCAATGTTTGATAATCATTTTTTAAGCCTAAAGGTTCGCCATTGTCATCTATACCAATTAATAATGTCCCTCCACTGGCGTTTAAAAATGCCGCAACAGTTTTAACGATTTCATGTTCCATTGCCTTATCTTGTTTATAGCTTTTCTTACTCTAGTGAGGTACAGTAACAACAATGGGTAAACCAATTATAAATATCCTCTAATGAGATTTGACTAAAAGCAGTTTTAATTGCTTTTGCTAAGTCTGGATAACTTCTAGCACCGAGAGAACGTAGTAGATTTTTAATTTTTGACCAACAATTCTCTATAGGACAAAAATCAGGAGAATATGGAGGCAAATAAATCAATTTAGCTCCAGCAGATTCGATTAATTTTTCAATCTCTTTACTTTTATGAATTGAACAATTATCCATGCTTACATAAGCACCTTTCCACAGATTTGTAACTAATTTTTGAGAAATATAAGCCTCAAAATTCAGTCCATCAGTTGCACGTAAAATACTGTATTGACTAATCATACCTTTGAGAGCAATTGCACCAATTATAGAGACATTTTGGCAACGTTTTTGACATCGTGAACCATGGGCTCTTTTACCTTTTTTAGCACGAGATAAGTGTCTTATTAAAGATAGATTAGCTCCCAATTCATCAAGAAATATAAGGTCTTCAGCAGGTATGCTCTGAAGCTGACGCCAGAATTCTACTCTTAATAATTGAACTCTTTCAGTCTCTTTTTCCGAGGCGTGCAATGTTTTTTTAGGGTAATTTCCATCTTCCGTAACATCCGGTCTACTGTAGATATACCAATTGTTACTCCTGTTCTTTCTTGAAGAATTAAGCGAATTTCTCCCAATGTGGCATCATTCTTGGCTTCAACTATTTCTTGGAGAATATTAAGTTGTTCAGAATTGAGCTTTG